>JAOZSS010000083.1 GCA_029939545.1 Kiritimatiellia bacterium
TGTCGAAGCGGACCATTGGCAGCAAACCGGGGCTGCGGCCCTGGCCGACAGGGCCGGGAGAGGCTTCTATGACAGGAAAAGCTAAGGGTCTCTCATAAGTACAGGCGTTGGGAAATCCGGATAGACCCAGAAATCGTATAGGCGAGGGCATTGTCTCACATTGTTCAGGTGGTATCGTCACTGAATGACCATTTAGCTATTCACGGGTCTCTTGATGTCGAGTTGCCGTTGACCAAGAGGGAACTCAACAAACTCCATGGTCTCAATTGAATATAGCGAATCTACAAATCTCAACCGTTGCAAACTGCTTCGCAGTGTTGCATATTCATGCCTACCACACAAGAGGGGAGGCAGCAACCGGTGGCCAGACGCAAAACTAGTATCGTAGAAGATATCTTTGACATGCTCCAAGAGCTTCCCTGGTGGGCTGGTGTTGCGGCCGCAGGTATGTTCTGGTTTGTCGGCCTGATTGTTACTGGCCGCGCGACGCAAGCACCCATACAGACGGCAATCCGCCCCATGATCAAGCTTGTCTTCAACGGACTCGCCGTCATCTCTCTCATCGCTGCCGCCGTTTCTGCAATCAAATCAGGATCGCGCCGCAAGCTTCTCGATCGCCAGAAAGGCATTGAATCACTCCGCGCCCTTTCCTGGCGGCAATTCGAGCAGCTCGTAGGTGAGGCCTACCGCCGCCGGGGCTACAGCGTTGAAGAAACCGGTGGACGTGGGGCCGACGGTGGTGTCGATCTCAAGCTACGCGGCAACGGGGAAACGATCCTCGTACAATGCAAGCGGTGGCGCACGCAACGAGTCGGCGTCGATAAGGTGCGCGAACTATTCGGTGTCGTCACCGCAGAGCGCGCAACCGGCGGCATCCTCGTATCCTCTGGCAGATTCACAAACGCGGCCAAGTCGTTTGCCGCAGGGAAACCACTCACGCTCGTTGACGGTCCCGCTCTTTCCCAACTTGTACGGGAAGTTCAGCCCGGTACCGCCCCGGCCATGGAAACGCCTGATTTCCCCTCGCCATCCTCCGAACCTGACTGCCCTCGTTGCGGGGACCCCATGGTTCTCCGCACGGCCCGGCGAGGTGCCAATGCCGGGTCACAGTTCTACGGATGCCCACGCTATCCCCACTGTCGAGGAACGCGACCAGTTGATTGAATCTGACAATCCATCGAAAGGAGTCCACCCATGCAACTTAACCGAGCAAAGGAAATCATCCAGGCACTGGCCGACGGAGTTGACCCATACACCGGCGAATATTTCCCGGCCGATGGCCCGTATCAGCGCGCCGATACCGTCCGTGCGCTACACGTCGCGCTTGAAGTGATAGAGAAGGCACTTCATTGATGGCGGGGATTCCAGGCTCAGGCCTCTTGCCATGCTTGCATACGGTTACGGTATGCAGAGCCACCTTGTCCATCAAGACGGGGACGTGATAGGCATGGTCCGAGATCGCATGCAACGGAATACGGAGCGTCGGACTTCAATCGACCTTGCCCACGGCGGGCGCATTGTCTCAGATGTATGTGTATATGCCATCACCCGCGCCAACATGTGGCTTGCTTCGAATGGCATATCACCAGACGCTATCTCGCGCGTCGCGGACAAATACGACCCGTTCTTCGATGAACTGGCTTCGGCGGAGGATCATTGGCGGAGCATCGAGTATCCCGACACGGCGGAATGAGTGCAGAGGTCTTTCCGGCCGGGCCCGGGTGTATCGATCAGCTTTCCGGCAATCGGGCACCCCGAGCGCCTGGCGGCAGTTTCCCCGTTCTTCCTTTGGATAGTCGCGGATCGAAGCCTGGGTCACATCCTTGTTTCGTTCACGCTACAGTGATACGGTGGCTAGCACATCACCGGGTCAATGATACGTATGCCAACGAGTTGGACAGAGCGAGAGGTTCAAGCAATCGTCGAAGACTACTTCGATATGTTCTTGCTGGAGATTTCAGGACGGGCGTTCAACAAGAGCGAGCATCGACGGGAGATATTGGAACGGCTGGATGATCGGAGCGGTCCGTCGGTCGAATTCAAGCACTGCAACATTAGTGCTGCGCTCCGCGACATGGGCTACCCGTTCATCGCTGGCTACAAGCCGCGAAGCAACTACCAGCGCACACTTCTGCCGATCGCCATCCAGTCATATCTTGCCGAACACCCGGAGATCGACTGCCTGGTCAGTGAAGATGTAGTGGCACCCGCGGATGAGCCGTCAGTAGTCGACATACTCTCCCTTCTCGAAGGTCCACCCGAATTGGATCAGCGACCCCGCCAGGTTAGAGAACCCGGCGCGGCCTATGGCGGCGGGCCAGTTGATTACGTTGCCCGCGAAGCGGCAAACCAATCGCTGGGGCTTGCTGGCGAACGATTTGTTCTGAACTTCGAGCGTGCCCGGCTCATTCATGCTGGCCAGGACAGGCTGGCCGACACTATCGAACATGTCTCAGTGACCCGAGGCGATGCAGCTGGATTCGATATCCGCTCCTACAACGATGATGGCTCCGACCGCTTCATCGAAGTCAAGACTACCCGCTACAACAAGTACACCCCGTTCTTCCTGACCGCTAACGAACTGCAGTTTGCCCAAGACCATAGCACACACTATCGCCTCTGCAGACCGTTCTCGTTCCGCCGCCAACCGAGGCTGTTTGAGCTGCCCGGCAGCCCCGCCGACTTCTGCCGCATTGAGCCAACGGAATACCGCGCGTCGTTTGTGGCGTGATCGGTCATCAGCGCCCGCGGGAGCCCGCGCTTCATGAACGCCTGTGAAAGCCCGTGAATGAGCTTCTCGGCCGTCTCGCTCAAGTACCACTGTAGGTGGCAGCATAGCCGCGAATGATCGTCCAATACGCCCAGCAGCAGCGGGTACACCCACTCGCCGGGCGAGGTCAGTACCCGAACGCTGCCGTGGTGAAAGTCAAGGTGCCAGAGTGCATTTACGTACTCACTCTCGGAGCTGCGGATATCAAAATCCTCAAAGCGCTTCTCGGCTGCCTCGGTGCCGGCAGTCCTCCGTTTCCCGCCCAGACGCCGACGCTTGAGCATCCCATGCGCCATCATGTAGCGGCGCACACTCTGACAGGCGGGCATCGAGCCCAGGTGCGGATCCCGTTCCACTCGCACGGCCAGGTTGTCGGCGTGCAGCTTGTAGCTCCAGTCCCGATGCTGAGCGAACTGCGACTGGATCGCCGCGCGTAGCGGCAGACTCAGGCTCGGATGCGTACCTTCATCCTTGCGCACCTTGCGCGCTAAAACACCCACAGGATCTTTTGGCGAACGCAGCGCCTGGTAGCACCACCGCTCGATCGTTGAAGCACCGAAAACAGCCCAGTCTCCCGTGATCGGATGACGCCAGTGTTTTCGCGCCAGCCGCTTCAGATCATTCCCCAACTCCCCTTGCTCAGGAGGGGCCGCTAACAACGGGCCCACTACACTGAAGCGAAAATGCGCCCAGCGCTGATCCCCCCTCGATACACTCATCTCCTTCGGCATCGCTCTTCTCCTTTCCGGCCCGATCTCCGAGCCCTTTTGCTTGCGATGCCTACCTTCTACAGAAGAGATATGACGATGTCGCCACGCGTCCTCCCCGGGAAATATGTGCCCCTCACATAACGACCACCCCCTTCCCAGATCTGGCTGTAATGGGCGTGAGGAACTCCATCAGCTTCATCACGCCTTCCTTCCCCTCTGCGCTGAACGATTCCACCCGGCAATACGGCATCTGTGCCTCGTCGAGCGTAGGCATGAACCGGGCCCGGTTCGCCTTCCAGAACGGCGTCTGAACAAAGACGTCCAACCACCACTGACGCCACCGATTCAATGTGCGCGTGTCGATACCAAGCGCTTCGTGCAGTGTGTCGATCCGTCGCGCGTTCGGCCCATGCATCATCGCAGCCACCAACACCACAACGATCCCGACATACACCTTGCGGCCCAGGAACCGCACAGATGGCGGCGTGTGACGCTTGCGGCAGCGCGAACAGTCGAAACTGTGGCGCTTGTCCCATGTCACCACCACCCCTCGTGGCTTGCGCGTGATCACACATCAGAAAATCGGCCTATGACCCCGTTATGACGGCGTTTACTGGGTTTCTTGCGTTGGGAAATCCGGATATAGCCTCTTTTATCACTGTATCCGATGGACTCAAATGCCCGTCCATCAACTATCTTGACTCAAATCCCGCTCCCCTCCATCAGCTATTCAGTCCGTGCTCATTCTTCGACGGCCAGATTCGGATTACTGACTATCACCGAAGCGGAGGAATCCTTGGCATGAATGTTCCGTGCTCGGCGCTGTCTTCGGCCCACGCTCTTCTCCGCAGAGAAGTAGACGTAGGCTGCTCCAATCTTCTCCCGTTGGAGTCGACTCTCACGCACCAACTGGGTCAGCGCATGCTTCGTCTTGACCCCAAGCATCTCTTTCAGTTCCCCGGCGCTGTAGCCGGCATCGGAGCGCCGCACGAATGCCTCTGTGGTTTCCAGCAGGTTGCCGAAGCGAGAAAAGCACACCGTGCGAAACCGCCACAGACCCTGGGCCGTAAACCGCGCAATGGATTTCAGCGTGTAGTACTTGCCCCGATGCGAATAGCTGTTCAGGGCTTCCAGCTCGGCAAGCTTCCGGAACGCCGTCCTTGGCGATGCGCTTCCGATTTCCTCCTGGATCTCTTCGCGAGTGGCGATCTTGTGCTGGCTCAGAAACGACGCGACCGTATGTGTTTGATAGCGGGGTGTTTTCATAGTGGCAAGATTAGCCCTTGCGACCAGCACCGTCAAGGCCAATGTTGCCAACAAGACGAGAGCAGTTCTACCCCATGAAGAGAGGCATATTGATTCATATGGATTGCGATAATGAATGCGCGATACTGGCATGGTTAGCCTGTATTACTGTGAAGTTGTTTATGAGTGAGCCCTTAGTTGAAAGGAGCCCGTCATGAACAAGTTCCCCGCCATAGCCCTGACCATCATCGCGATCCTGTTCCCGGAACCGAGCGCCGCCCATACATTTACCGGTCGTGTAGAGCGCATCATCGACGGCGACACCATCATCGTTCGTGTCGATTGCGCTTCGCGCACCTCGACGAACGCAACAAATCGCGCCCGCCCGCTTGCTTGCAGTAGCTTGCAGCGGGTCCGCCTTGCCGAAATCGACGCACCGGAAATGAAGCAGCCCTACGGCCCCGAGGCCAAAAAGGCCCTCTCAGATATGATTCTACACAGGACAGTCGTTGTTCAATGGAAACGCCGCGGTCGCTATCGTCGCATCATCGGCTAGGTATATCTCGGTACAGTCTGGATAAATGGGGATCTTGTCGAGAGGGGATGGGCACGGCATTTCCTGCGATATTCACGAAGCCAGGCACTTGCAGAGGCGGAGGCGGAGGCCCGTCGCTCTGTGCGTGGTTTCTGGAAGCAGCTTTCTCCTTCACCTTGTAAACGCACGCTTGATTTGGCATCTTCCAAATGAGAGGCACAGAATGAAACAATACACACTTCAAAAGATGATACGGCAGGGCGAAAACGAGCGACTTGAATTCAAGCGCAGCTTTCAGAACGATGCCATCCAGACCATTGTGGCTTTTGCCAATTCGGAGGGAGGTAGCGTTGTAGTCGGGGTAGATAACGACGGTACTCCCTTTGGCACCACATTCGGGCGCGAGACGCTCCCCAAGATTCTGAACAAAATTACAGGGGCCACCGAACCAACGGTTGTTCCTGAAGTCCAGCTTGTTGAGATTGACGGCAAGCCCGTCTGTGTCATCACTGTGTCCGAGTATCCCTTGAAGCCTGTGTCTACGCGTGGGCGCTGCTTCCGCCGCGTTGGCAATGCCAACAGCCAGATGCCCCCGGCAGAGATTGCCCAAATGCATATGCGCTCGACAGGTACAAGCTGGGATGCTCTGCCTGCAACTGGCAAGACCATCTCGGATATTGACCTCGATACTGTTTCTGAGTACATGGCAGCTTCAACGCGTACCGGACGCAGACAGTTTGCAGCCAACGCAGACCCTGTTGAGGTACTCCGCAAACTGGAACTGGTCAAAGATGACTCTGCAACGTGGGCCGCAATTCTACTGTTTGGCAAACGCCCTCAGTCGCCATTGATCCAGGCAACCGTACATTGTGGCCGTTTCCGGGAGAAGATCCACATCATGGACGACCGGCTCATCGAAGGCAGCGTGCTGTATCAGCTTAACGAAACGATGGATTTCATACAGAAACACATCAACGTACGTTTCGAAATCACCGGCGAGAAGGCCCAGCGCGATACGATATGGGATTACCCGCTGGATGCTCTGCGCGAGGCCGTGACGAATGCCATTTGTCACCGTGACTACGCCAGTTCGTCAGACATTCAAATCAAGGTGTTTGACGACAGCATTCGTATTTGGAACCCCGGCGTATTGGCCTACGATCTCAGTTTCGAGCAATTGCGGGAGGGCGACTACTCATCGCACCCACGAAATAAACTCATCGCCCAGATTTTCTACGATCTGGAAATCATCGAGCGTTACGGCAGCGGCATTGGTCGTATCGACGATGCATGCGAGAAAGCCGGCATCCCGCCACCGAAGATCGAGAACCAAGGCGGCGGCTTCACCGTCATTTTCTCGAAAGCGCCGACCGACACTCCCCCAGGGGTAGAGTCAGGGATAGAGTTAGGGGGACAGTCACAGCCAGAGTCGCAGCCAGAGTCACAGCCAGAGTCGCAGCCAGAGTCGCAGCCAGAGTCACTGGAAATGCGAGTGCTAAGCGCACTGAAGGATGGCCCCATGGCAAAATCTTCGTTGTCCGCCGGATTGGGACAGAAAGAAGTCTCAGGCCAACTTAACAAGGTTATGCGAGATCTGTTGGTCGACAGCACTGTTGAGTACACGATCCCCGACAAACCCAACAGCCGTCTCCAGAAATACCGAATCACAGAGAAAGGCAAGGATCTCCTCAAAGACCGTTCCTCGCGGGACGCCAGCCAGCTAGACACTCTATGAAGATGAAAAAAGGACTGCGAAAGGAACTGCACCGCCGGGAACTTACCGAGTGGGGTTGTCAACTTCTTGCGACCCGCAACACCAAGGAAGATGCCGATGCCTTTCAGGGTGACTTCATTCTCCAGGCAATCGAGGCCAACGGGTGTTATTGTGGCGGCGCGCTTTTCGACGACAAGGTCAACGTCGTTGTCGAACTCGGCAAGATGTCAGACGATCCAGACGCCAAACTGTCCAAGGTTACAGCGTGGCTCGAATCTCGGCCGGATATTGAGAATTGGACGGCGGGACCCCTGCTTGACCTCTGGCACGGAGACTACGAAGACAAGGGCGAGCCATCAGCTCTAGGCATTCTATGACCGATACCCAGAACATCCCCTCGGTAGAAACGCGACAGATCCTCCGCGACGTGTTTGGCTTCAACTCCTTCATGCCGAACCAGGAGGAGATCGTTCAGGCCATTCTTGCTCGGCAGGACGCCTTTGTCGTCATGCCGACCGGGGGCGGAAAATCCCTCTGCTATCAACTTCCCGCCCGCATAATGAAGGGCACTTGCATCGTCATCAGCCCGCTGATTTCGCTGATGAAGGACCAGGTGGATGCAGCCATCGCCACTGGACTCCGGGCATCGTTCCTCAACAGTTCTCTATTGGCACCCATGAAACGCGAGGTCGAGGCACAGCTTGCAGCCGGGGAACTGGATCTGATCTACGTTTCCCCGGAACGGTTTGCTATGCCGGAGTTCATCGCGACCCTCAAGGGCGTGAAGCTTTCCTTTGTCGCTATTGATGAGGCGCACTGCATTTCGGAATGGGGGCATGATTTCCGGCCGGATTACCTGAATCTGTCCACCATCGTTCAGGAATTCCCGGATGTGCCCGTCGCCGCATTCACGGCGACGGCGACCCACCGGGTACAAGAAGACATTGTAGCCAAGCTTGGCCTGCGTTCGCCGCACACGGTGCGGGCGTCATTCAACCGGCCAAACCTGTTCTACAAGGTCATTCCGAAGAAGAAACCCGGTGACCAGATCCTCCGTTTCGTACGCGACCATGCCGGCGAACCAGGGATCATCTACAGGACAACGCGAAAGAGCGTTGAGCAGACCGCTGGCATGCTGACCAAGCACGGGATCAGGGCACTGCCATACCATGCCGGTCTTGCCGATGCCACGCGCGTCAAGAACCAGGACGCCTTCAACAAGGACGAGGTCGACGTGATTGTCGCAACTGTCGCCTTTGGCATGGGTATAGACAAATCAAACGTCCGCTACGTTCTCCACGGCGATCTTCCGAAGAACATGGAAAGCTACTACCAGGAGACAGGTCGATCCGGCCGCGATGGCGAACCCGCCCACTGCCTGCTCCTGTTTGGTTACGGCGACATCCCCAAGATTCGCTTTTTCTTTGACGAGATTACTGACGAGGCCGAGAAGAAACACGCCATCAAATGCCTGAACGACATGGTCCACTACGCCACCGTCCACGCCTGTCGGCGAAAGCAACTCCTCAACTACTTCGGAGAGAATCATCCTGTCCATCCTGTTGATCCTGTCCAAGGCTCCCCTCCCGGTTTTCTCTGCTGCGATATCTGTCAGGGCGAGGTCGAGAGCATCGACGCCACCCGTGACGCACAGATCCTAATGTCAGCCATAGCCAGAACCGGCGAACGTTTTGGAATCACCCATATCGTCGCCGTCGTAACAGGCGACGATTCCGACCGCATGCAGCAACTCGGCCACGACCAAATCAAGACCTTCGGTGTCGGCAAAGACCAGGACAAGCGCCATTGGCGCTTGATGATCGACAACCTGCTCGCACAGGGCCTTGTTATCCAGACCGAGGGCAACTACCCAGTGCTGCAACTCCAGCCCGAATCCCGGGAAGTCCTTTTCGGCGACAGAGAAGTCCACGTTCTGAAGACTAAGAAACTCCCACCGAAGACCCGCCGACGCGGACAAGCAGGCAGACGGGAAAGAGCAGGCGGAACCGAGGTCGGCGAATACAACGAAGACCTCTTTGACGAACTCCGGGACATCCGCAAGGAACTTGCCACAGAGCAAAGCGTCCCGCCATACGTCGTATTCACCGACCGTACCTTGCACGAGATGGCCCGCTTCTTCCCGGCCACGGAGACCGAAATGCTGCAACTCACGGGAGTAGGGAGGAAGCGACTCGCCAACTACGGCCAGCAATTCCTCACTGCCATCCAGGCATTCCGCCAAGCCCACCCGGATGCCGCTCCTCCAGCACTTGTCGTTCGTCACGTCACGCCGGAGTTCCAGCACGAAGGCGGAAGCCGGGAACGGCCTGTCCGCAGCAGCCTTGGCGAAGGCGGAAGTGACGGCGAAGTAATATCCTACATGGAGCAAGCCAAGACCGCGCGCCCGCGCGCCTACGAAAAATGGTCAGACAAAGAAGATGAACGCCTACGCCAAGCCTGGCTAGAGCAGGAAGGGACGGTAGAAACGCCCACGGCTAAAATCAGAGCCATTGCTAAAGACTTCGAGCGGAAACCGGGAGCCATTCGTTCGAGACTGAAGAAGCTTGGCCTTCTGGAATCGACTACGAAAACCGCCTGAAACCATTTTCTCACGGTGGGCTATTGACTTCCAAAACACGTTCCCGTATAGTCCGTCCTTGTAATTGAAAACCACACTGTGGACGATTAGCTCAGTTGGCTAGAGCATCGCCTTGACATGGCGGGGGCCACAGGTTCAAGTCCTGTATCGTCCACCACTCCAACCACTTACACAACCGCCGATTTCCCCTTCGGCGACTTGATGAACAGCGGCACGAGCACAAGCAGGGACGAAGGGGTGTAACCGGTCTTCCGCTCCTGCCTGAGAGAGGAAAAACATAGAAAAC
>JAOZSS010000284.1 GCA_029939545.1 Kiritimatiellia bacterium
TCACCGGACATCGGAAGACGCGCTCGGCGCGGCTTTCGATGGTACGGTGGACTCGTCTTGTTGTGCTTTCTCATTCTTCTCAGGTTGTGTGACTTGACCTGCGCAGCCCTTGATGATGGCAATCAGGATCGCGATCACTGCGGCAATGGCCGAGACCGCAGCCCAAGCACGGGAATGCCTAGCAAACCGGGCCGAGTCCTCGGCTGCGGTGGCCGAACGTTCAGCGGCATCGGCTGAACGTTCAGATGAGCCGGCCATCGAAAGGGCAGCGTTCAGTTCTTCTTGTTCAGGCGTTGGAACGCCAGCCGCGTCGTAGAATTTCTGTATGTTCCCGGGATAGCTTTGTATGAAACTCACGACTTCAGCAGGGGGCTTACCCTTGCTCTTCGTGATGCGGTCGAACTCGGTACGACGTTCGTCCGACATCGCGGCGACTGCATCTCTGAACTTGTCGTGAGCCATAGAGCGGTCCTTTCTACTGTATGAAGTTCTGCTGTCCCGTCAGAACATCCGACGGTTTCTGCGGCCAGTGGGACCGCCCAAGGCTGGATGCAAGCTGGACATTGCCCGCAATGTACTGAGCGCAGAGATTCCCGATGCCCTTCGATACATCTCCCGCGGCAATGGCTGCTTGGATGCCAGATACAAACCTCTGGCCGGTGACTCTCCGCTGCATGTTGCCGATGGCATGGCAGGCCACACTTGCAGCCAGGACGCCGAGTGCGATCTTCCACGAGAAGATGAAGATTGGCAGCGCGACCACGAAGACGAGAATCGCAAGGCCTTTCCAGACCTGATACGTCTTGTACTCGGGAAAAGCTCTCGCCAACGCGAGAACGTCAACGTTGATCGCGATGGTGCCTTGCGATACTCCTTCTGAAATGGCAGAGGCGCTCTGCCAGAAATCCTGCGCGGCCACTTCCGCTTTCTCGTTCAGGGGTTGGCCGTAGAGTGTCGACAATACGCTCTTGAAATCATCGAGTGACATGTTCGTTTCCATCATTATCTCTTCTGCACAACGTCTCCCCTCACCAGACGCTGGCAGACGCGTCCGCGCGGCTGTCAGTGGTATGGTGCAGGGGTTTGTTCGGATGTCTCCCTTTCATTCATCTTCCGTATCTCGGCAAACCGTCAATATTTGTGTCGGAATTAAACCAATCACGACGCGTTGGATCGTGGTAGAAGAACAGATATCCCACATTCCTTCTCAATGTTCCTGCTTGCGTATAAAAAGTGAACTCGTAATCGACTTGCGCATTTGCATCACACTTGGGATTGCCTCGGACGTACTGAAACTGGAATCCAACTCGTCTGGCACGGACGAGTTGACCGTTGTCTATCTTCAATTGGACCATTGTATCAGCGGCATGTGTTAGAAAACGTTCTGCTGCGTCTCGGTCAGGCGGACTCTTTTGTGCACCACGGATTTTCGAGTCTTCGTAGAGAAGTTCGTTTAGTACTTGTTCCGCCTCTTGGTCGCCTTGCTTGGCGGCTTTACCAAACCAATAGGCAGCCTTGGATACATTCTTAGGGACACCTGCGCCGCGATAGTAACACAGCCCGAGTTTCTTCTGTGCAACCGCAAGCCCGTGTTGAGCCGCCTTGCTGTACCAATGGACTGCTGTCTTGTAACTACGCGATACACCTAGGCCGTCGATATAGCTCGCGCCGAGATTGTACTGGCAAAGAGCGTGCCCAGCTTCGGCACCAGCCAAGAAGAACTCAACGGCCTTGCCGGTGTCCCCCCGATTGGCGGCGGCGATGCCCATATCGCAGAGGTCATCACTGGAGTACTCACGACGGGGCGGAGGCTTTTCACTTCGTGACGAAGTAGTCGAAGATGACACTTGTGCAAAGGCGTAGACACGTTCCGTTCCCCCAACACTTGACTCCCCGAAGTCAAGAACCTTGGAATCGCCTTCTTTGAGGTCCACTGCCGCAGACCAGATCGTCATTCGGTCCTTGATTGTGCCTTCTACGAAGACCATGTATTGCCCCGGCTTGAGATCATGGAAGGCAAACATGCCATTGTTGTCCGCATAGACAGTTCGTAGTGTGCTGTGCCGAAATGAGACGGCCCTCTGCTTCTCCACTTCGATCAGGTCCTCCGTTGCACGAATCCAGTCGAGACTATTCGGGGATGACATTGATTGTGCGCGAAGAAATGGAGCCGCCTTTTCTGCAAGCCGGTTGTACTCCCGCTGAAAGGCGGGCGAAAGGGGCAGGAGATAGATGGGAACTTGCTTCAATGGAAGGTCGTATCCATCAAACAGGATATGCACTTCTCCCTTGATACTTGACGGCGCTGAAAACTCGCTTGCAGTATGTTGCTTTGGGTGAGGAGGTTTGCGTACGCGAACGGGTACTTCGGCTTTTGCGTCAGCCTGTAAAGCAGGCAGATGATTTTGGCGGCGTGCAGCAGCCCGTGACTTTCCCCGAGAGACGGAGATCACAATGACACAAACGATGACCAGAGCGAGCACTGCTGTCACAGTTATCCAGACGCCTGTTTTTCCGCTGCTCCGCTTTGCCTCAAAGTCGTGTGGTGCAGAGACTCGCCGGCCGGTGCGAGCGTCGTATCCGCACTGGACGCATATCACAGCGTCAGATGAG
>JAOZSS010000285.1 GCA_029939545.1 Kiritimatiellia bacterium
CTGCATCTGTTCGAGCATGTCCGTGAGAGCAGCCGGGTTGTAGCCGGTTCGCTTCAGGATAGCAATGGCGGCAGCGTCGGCCTCTCGTTCCAGTTTGCGTGAGTAGCCGCTGTTGACGAGCGTGCCGGTGATATCCGAGATGCTTCCCTCGAAGGCTGTTGTGAGCTGCGCGAGTTGTTCGCCGCCCATGGTTTTGGCGCTCTCGGCGGCAAGGATAGTGAGCGCGGATGTCAGGCGGCTCTTCTTGATGGCGCGAAGGCCGTGTGCATGTTGAACATGCCCGATTTCATGTGCCAGCACGGCCGCGACAGCGTCCTCGCTGCGGCAGCAACGCAGCAGTCCGCGCGAGATGAGGATCAGCCCGCCGGGTGCGGCGAAGGCGTTGATTTCGTCAGTGTCCATGATGGCAAAATGGTAGCCGCCAAATGTCTCGGGTTTGTCCGAATGCATGGCCAGGGCCTGTCCCAGTACGTTGATATAGTGTACGGCATCCCTGAGATCAGCGCCCTGGTACTCCGATAGGAGCGTGGCCGCAACGGCGCGCCCGATGTAGTATTCCTGTTCGGGGGTGATCTGCTCGAACGCTTTGCCCGCGGCTGATGCGGTGCGGTTGATAGCGCGCGCGTCGTCTATCGAGATCGTGCCGGTGGCCACACCTACGGATGTTGATACCTGCGTGACCATGTCGAGCGTTTGGCAACTGACAAGGACGATCCCTACTGCGGCGGCCAGGACTACGGTGAGAAGAAGACTCTTCATTCCGCACCTGCCTTCGGAACCACACGGCCGGTGTTGAGGAATCGCTGTACCTCGCGACTGGTAATGTGAATGGCCTCAATGATGTCGACGGCGGCGAAGTTCGCCTCGGCGTTCTGTTGCTTGAACTGGGCTTCGACTTCCGAGTTGAATCCCTTGCCGGCCAGGGCAAGTTCACCGCTCGAAGCGGCGCCATCGGCGTCCTTCCGGCCTGCCTTGAGTTTGACTTTCTTCTTCGTGAGCGCAGAGCTGTGTAGCCAGCCGGTGAGCGTCCCTTCCTCGGTCCTGACGCGGATCCAGGTGCCCCTTCTTTCCTCGACGGTCAAGCGGTCCCCGTAGGCCGCTGACCCCACAATCCTGCCAAGGAAAGACGGCGAGCTGCGCAGATCGCCTTTGCGGATCTGTAGGCTCATCGTTGTGGGTTTGGCGGCCACGCCCATGGAAAAGGCCAGGAGCAGTGCCGCGATCAGTGTTGTCTGCTTCATATGCATGCGCCTCCGTTGCTGTGATGGCCAGTTTGGCATAACAGAGAGGAAGTCGGAAGTCGGAAGTCGGGGTAGGGCGGACCGTCCCCGGTCCGCCGGATTCGTTATCTATATAGCCCCTAAGCCCTACATTTCAGCTCATCAGAAGTGATACATAACGTGACACATGTGAGAATTCGGACAGGTGGGGTGGGGTGTTTTCAGGGAAAGATGGGGATTTGCGGGGATTTAATGCAATGGTTATGGGTCGGTTGTGAAGAGAGTGTGATCAGATCACATGACAGCGAGGTTGGCATGCCGCGTGCTTCTTATATATGGGGAGAGACAGAGAGCAGCCAATCGATGGGAGGGCGTTATGAGAATCCTGGTGATCGACGACGATGTGACACTGCTCTGGAGTCTGTGTAATACGCTGCGGCGCTGGGGGAGCAATGTCGAGGCCTCTACGGGTGCACGTGCCGGAGTCCGGATGCTGGCGAGTAGCTCTTTCGACGTAGTGTTATTGGACTACAGAATGCCCGACCACGATGGGATATGGTTTTTAAGGAACGCGATCATCCCAGAGGAGACGAGAGTGATTCTGATGTCAGGATACGTGGACCCACAGGCGCTGACAGAACTGCGGAGTATGGGCGTGGGCGATGTGTTGGAGAAGCCGTTCTCGGAGGCTGAGTTGCAGGATAGACTTCACAAGGTTTCGGTCGAAGCGACGAGGCGGCAGCAAGCCGAATACAAACAGACAGGAAAGGAACAAATAACGCGAGAAGAAGTGCATGCCGCACACGCCGTCGACAGGAACGGGCGGTCGCACCACTACGGTGCGGCCGCTCCTCAAGCCGCATAGTCCAGCGGACCGGAGCAGGGAGATACGCAATGAGCATCTCGGGATTCTATAATTTCCGCGCAGGGGGTCGGGGCGACCCGACGGTGTCGATGCTGCTGGCCGCCATTCCTGTGCTGCCGGCCGATGTCGGTGGCGGAACGGCTGAGCCGATGCCCAAGTCCGTCGAAGACTTTGAGAACCTGGTGCTGGTCTATCACCTCTTCCTGAGCGCGCGCGATCCCTTGTGCGTCATCGTTCCGTCGCGGAAGTAGATCCGGAGGTCGGAAGTTGGAGGTCGGAGAATCGGAGGACGACAGACCGGGTCTTCATTCTGATCAAGAACTCAGTATCTGGCGCGGCGTTGAGGTTAGTGCGTCAGCAAATCCGACTTCTGACTTCCTGCTTCTGAAATCCGCCCTCCGAATACTTGATCCTGGCGGCCATCCTCCCTATGATCGGGTCACTGCTATGTCTGATGCGATTCTGATCAAAAGTATTGTTAAACGCGACGGGACGGTTGTGCGTTACCGGTGTGACCGGATCGAGA
>JAOZSS010000286.1 GCA_029939545.1 Kiritimatiellia bacterium
TTCCTCTCTCAGGCAGGAGCGGAAGACCGGTTACACCCCGTTAGGTACTAGAGCTGCTTGAGCAGCAGCCCTTTCTTCTTGAGCAGTTGAAGGAGGCCTTCTTTGCCGGAGAAATGACCAGCACCGACCACGATCATGTGGACCTTGCCGGAGTTCAGGTATTCCATGATCTTCGGAACCCAGTTGTGGTTCCGATTGGTTACAAGGCTCTTGTAGACGACGGGGTACTCCTTGAAGCTCTTGAGGAGCGTCTCGTCCATCGCCTCCAGATCACCGGCGGACCATGCCTTAAGAATCGCATCCATTTCCTCGTCGATGTTGGCGATGTCTTCGAGGGTGTGGCGTACCAGCGCATCCTGATCGCCCTTGCCAATGGCATCGAACAGTCCCCTCTGGTAGTCGAGTGTCTCGAGGCCGACGACGGGCTTCCCATCCGCCTTGGCGCGATTAAAGAAGTACCAATCGATTCCATCGAACGGACTAAAGCCGAGGGTCTGGAGCCGCAGGGCGGCAATGGAGGTGGCGAAGTACCACGGCTTGAATGCGTTGAACAGGGCAATATTCATGCCCATCTCAACCATCTGCTTCTCGGCCATGGCCCACGTCTCATCTGAAAGCAAGCCTTGGAGTGTTGCGCTACCCTCCAGCATGCCTTTCTTCATCAATACCATCTGCTGAGCGGGGTCCTGTGCCGCAGAGAGATCGGCTTCCAGCACCAGCACCGCAGAGCTGGCGTACGCGTCCTCGAGGGCATCCGGCAGCGGGTAATGGCTCTTCTTGAGCAGGTGGACGGAGCCCTGGAGATAGACGTGGTTCGCGCCGCTGCTCGCGCGCCAGAGACAGTGCTTGGTTTCGGCTCGGGCTATCTGCGGGGCACCTGCCACCAGCACCAAGAGAACTCCGATTACCCCTGCGATGAAATGTCGTCTATGCATCAAGACTCTTCCTCGCCTTTTCTATATACGAAACACGGTCGCTATTGTTGTGTTTTGCGGGGATGAAGGCAAATGGATTTACGGGTCCAGGTGCAGCTAACTAAGTGGGTGCGAGCCGCTATGCCAGCGGGAGCGGGAGCACGAGCGGGGTCGAACCACGCTCCTCGAACCAGGCAATCTGCTCATCCACCATGTCCAGCTTCAGACAGCCGGCGGCTTCCGGCAGGGCGGCGGTGTTTACCTCGAAGGTCAGTGTCACGCTGTCGGTCGGTGCCATCTCCTGCGGCAGATCGACATGCAGAAAGTCACGATTCACCATCTCATGCTGGGCGGAGATCACCTGCACGCCGAGCCGAACGAAGCCGCGCCCATGCGACGGAAGCCCCGGCTCATCCTTGGGTTCACACAGCCACAGCGTATTGCCGTCGTTGGTGACAGAGACAGTGAGTGTAGCGGTGCCGCTCTCCCCCGGCTCAACCTTCTCGACGGTCAGCACGGCCAGCAGGGCGTCCGGTATGCGGGTGTCCGGCGACGAGTTGGGTTCGTCCGGCGTGACCGTCAACTTGCGGTGTAGTGGAGTACTTCCCATATCCTCGAACCAGGCAACGCCTTCCTGAACGAGGTCCACTTTTAAACCGTATTCACCGGGAGTGGCGGGCGCCTTCGCCAGACAGGTGATCTCGGTAGTCTCTCCGGGCAGGACATCCTTAAGCAGCACGCCACGTGAAAGGTCAGGATCTTCGCAGGTGCCGTCGGGGCGCATCAGTTTAACCCCGAGATTCACGTAGCCGCCCTCGCCCTGGTTCAGCGGGTCGCCGGCCAAAAATGAGCCCCAGCTCATCCATGGGGCGTCGCCGCTGTTGCGGACGGTTGCCTTGAGTCTGAGCATCTCGCGATGCGGCACCGATTCCGGCACCGCAAAGGAGACAATCTCCCCCGCCACAATGCGCCCCTGCGCGGTACCCCCACCCTTGAGCAGGTAGCCGCAGGGGTGATGCACGACGCGATGGATGAGGGCCTTGCGCCAACGCCACAGTTCGATCGGGAGCCGCCACCCGGCGTGCGCCAAGTAACGCCAGCGGTCGAGCGAGATGCTGGTGAGGGGGTCCAGCGACGGCACCAGGGCAAACTGCACGAACCCGGCCTGGCGCGCCCAGGCTTCCAGTTCGTCGATGATGATGTCCTTCTCGGTAACGCCGTGCTCCTCCATCTCACGCTTCGAGACCTCGGCTTCGGCGTGCCCCTCCCCCGGCTCGAGGAAGAGGAATCGCCCGCCTTTCTTCAGGACGCGATGAATCTCGGCCAGGGCCTTGGGGATGTCAGGGATATGATGAAGCGCGTTGAGACAGTACACAGCATCGAAACTCTCATCCTCGAAATCCAGTGCCTCGGCGTCGCCCGTGACGAAATCCACCGACATCGGGGTTTCTGGGAACGCACGCCTGCAGGCGACCATACGCTCGCGACCAAGCTCCAGCATGTCATCGTTGATATCGAGAGCTGTAACCTTGAAGCCGAGGCGTGCCATCCATTCGCTCGCCCACCCGGATCCGCAGCCAAGCTCAAGGACACGACTGTTCGGCGTGCAGTCGGCATGCGCCAGGAGCAGGGCAAAATCCTGAATGTAGTGGAGATTGTTGTGGTGGCCGCCGGCGGAAAGCGGCATGG
>JAOZSS010000287.1 GCA_029939545.1 Kiritimatiellia bacterium
ACCCGCGCATGCCATGGTCCCCAGATCTCGATCGGCATCCGTATTGATCCGTAACGGAAGCACTTGCCTTCAGTGGCAAACGAAAACACATTCGGCACAAACATCTGCGGCACGCTCTGCTCGTAGCCGTTGTGGATGTCACTGGCACCGTCGACCCAGGTTACGGCCGGTCGCACTGGAGTTTTGGCCTCACCAATGACCACGGGGAGGCCATTCACGAGCAGAACAATATCGAACCGCTTTCCACCCTCCTTCATGGGATAAACCCATTGGCTGGTGACCACGTATTCATTCTGGTTTAGGTCATCAAAGTCTATCAGGCGCACCTGCGTATGCTCGCCGCGCTCACCGAATGGCATCGACTTTTCGCCGCGCAACCACTCTGCGAACATTTCGTTCGCCCGCACAAGTCCCTCGCTCTGGACGGATAGTGGAATTGTTCGCAGCCGATATAGCACCTCGTCCGCCCGTTCCGGTTGGGCCTTGATCTCCGGATTCAACCGGATTAGCGCGGCCCGCACATGATCTTCGACAAACACATCAGAATGCTGCCGGGGCAATTCATCGGCGGGGACAAACTGCCACCCTTTGATTTCACCCGCATAGAGCTCGTGCGGTTCGGCAACCTTTCCGATAGTGCCGCCGAGCGTATCGAGCACCATCTGTTCGACCGTGTTCTCTTCGTTAAAATGGGTCATCATTTGCCTCCTCATTCACGATTTCGCGGATAACCCATCCTGCATTGCTGAGCTTCTCCTCGTGTCCGGCTACATGTTCTTTGCAGCATGCAAAGGCAAGCAGATGCGTGGGACGACTGAATGCGACATGTGCCACTTTGAGGTTGGCGCGGTGTCGAGTCTTCTTGGCATCGGTGGCAGGGTAATCCCCCGCGCAGAACGGCAGGAGGCGCTTCGAATCCAGCGTATAGTTGAATGTCTCTAGGTAGAGCGTTGCTGTGTGGGTTTCGCCCTTGACCGAGTGGACAGTACCCACTTCTATCACGTCACCTGCATCGGATACAAAGGTGTTTGCGCACTCCTTGCCCGGCGGCTCGAAATCAATAGAGTCAGAGTCAAGGAATTCGGCGACTTCGGCGGTGTCGTCATCGACAAAATGGGTTCGCACAAATGCTGCGATGGCATCACGAGTCTGTTCTACGGTCACCTCGCGTTGGCGGAAAGCAAGAAGCCATTTGGCGAGAGACCGGCGTAAGGTCGCGTGTAGCCCGGCATTGGTCTGCCTAAGATGCATCATGAGGGTCACTGTCGTGAAGGGCCGCTTAGTCTTGGGATGGCGGTAATCAGCGAGACGAAGCGCACGGACCAAGCCGCCAAGCGCCAAATCGAAGAGTGCCGCACCGTTCTTGGGTGCATTCCGCAGAGACATGTCCATCGCCTGAGCATACGACAAAAGTGTCGTAAACCAGCGAGAACTGCGACTAAGGGCCTTCTGGTATTCCGGATGGTAGCAGGGCAGACATACCTTATCTTCATCTCTCTTGTCTTTGCCAAGCCAGCCAATGGCCTTGAAAGTTGGCTTTTCCAATTCGTGGAGGCCATGGTCGCTAATAAGTTTGCCGAAAGCTGGGAGAACCGCCTCTTCATTTCCTGATTCAAACAGCAGCATATGCGGAGGCTGCGATTCCCGGCTATGATTCGGTTCAAGGGTAAGGGAGCGGTCAATGCGTACAGTATCGAGCACCTTCGCGATACTTGCGCCATACCGCAGGCTGTCAGAAAATGGCAAGGCGGGATCGGTCGGCGACCAGAGCATTTCCTGCTCTTGTTTCAAATCCGACCGGTATATCGCTTGATTAGGGTCTCCTAGCCGCTGCAAGACAACCGTATCGCATCCCGCAAAAAGCGGGTCCAGCACCCTTAGTTGATGGTCTGCCGTGTCCTGCATCTCATCAATAAAGACGAACCTGAAGCGATGACGAATCGCCTCGGAAACGCCGAGAAAACATGCGAAATAGTGCAAGGCAAGCGAATAGGCATCGTTGTAGCTCAGAATACCATGATCGAGAATGTCCTGCCGGATGCGCTCGATGCTTTGGTATGTCGCAGTGCCTCTGCCTAAACCGGGGATATCACTGTCGAGATCCTTCCCGACTGTGAGATCTGTGGACTTGAGCCAGTATCCACCCAGTGTACCAACGCCGCCATGATGATGTTCCATCCATGCCTTCAGCCCGTAGTCATGACGGTAGTGTTTGTCGATCTCGGCAAAGAAAGGCCCATTGTCGATTGCGTGGACAGCTCGGCCATATTTGATGCGATAAAACGGCATGGCAAGGAACCGATTCACAAAGCCTTGGATCGTGCCAAAATAGTTGGGATGGGCAAACAGGGCATCAGCAGCGCCGCCCGCGCGTCTCTTAATTTCGTCGATCGCTACGTTCGTGTGCGTCAACACACAGAGCCCACGGCTGTCAGTGAATGGCATGTGATGCGCCAGGATGAGAAGCTTCGCGAGCAGTGCTGTCGTCTTGCCGCTGCCCGGACAGGCAACAACGTCACGCGACTCCATACACTTGATGAACTTCCGCCGCTCATCATTGAAGGTACACCCTGCCGGAAGCAAAATGT
>JAOZSS010000288.1 GCA_029939545.1 Kiritimatiellia bacterium
GAGTCCCAGACTGTCGATCTGGTTGTTGCGAGTTCGAGTCTCGTCGCTCCCGCCACTTTTCCTCTCTGTCTCGCCCATTCTGTGGTTATCCATTCAAAGTAGCGAAGAGTCTTTTGCTGCATCTGGCGGCTAGAGATGGCATAATTCAGCTTCATGTTTGGAGATCAGATAGTTGAGGTGGGGCACCAACGGTTGCCGCCGGCGACGCGGACAGTGTTGTGGGTGACGGGGGCGTTTTTTGCGCTGCAGATGATACTGGACCATGCCACGCGCGGTGGGGTGACCTACCTGTTTGCGTTGCGTCGCTCGGGACTGATGTCAGGAATGCTCTGGCAGCCGGTTACCTACATGCTGCTCCACGGCAGCATTCTCCATATCCTGCTCAACCTGCTGGTCGTCTTTATGTTCGGGCGCGAGCTGGAACGGATCCTCGGGGCGCGTCGTTTTCTCCTCCTCTATATTGGCAGCGGCGTCATCGGCGGCCTCGGCTGGGTTATGATGAGTGGCCGCGGCTACTGCATCGGTGCCTCGGGTGGCGTTTTCGGCCTGATTGGCATGTACGCGGCTCTGTTTCCTAATCGCCCGATCACACTGCTGCTCTTCTTTGTCCTCCCCATCACGCTGCGCGCGCGCTTGTTGGCGATGATTCTGGCGGGCGTGTCCGTGGTGATGATGTTTGGCGATGGAAACGTGGCCCACTCGGCCCACCTCGCCGGCGGTCTGGCCGGCTACTGGTTTGGCGCACAGCTCCTGCGCCAGGCGCGCAGGGGATCCAACCGACGGCTGCGGAAGTCGCTGGCCGATGTCGTGGGCGGAGCCATGCGGGCGGCACGGCTCCGTCCTCGTCTGAGGGTGGAGTATCATGTGCCCACGGATGAGGTCGAAGCTGTTGCCCCCTCCATGGCCGAGGTCGATCGTCTGCTCGACAAGATTCTGCGGCATGGCGTGGGTAGCCTGACGCTGTCTGAGCGGCGCACCCTGGAGTGGGCGAGCGAGCAACTGCGCAGTCAGTGATCGAGCTGCATCGCTTCGTACATCAGCAGGGCGGACATCGCGTGCTGCACGTAGTCGATCCGCACCTCGGTTGAGCGGCGGTTGAAGCTGCGGGTATACCCGCTATGGGTCTTCGGAAGTATCCGCGCGGCGCGCGGCCATCCCCCGGCGCCTATGCCGCCACGCAGCTGGGTTTTCAGTAGGAATTCGATTCCCTGTTCGATGGCATGCTGGGTTCTTGCTCTCAGTACCGTATCGGTCAGCAAGGGCAGGGCCGCAATAAGCCCTTCAAGCCGGGTGGCCGTGGGGCAGGTGCGTCCGTCGCCGGTGAAGCCGATGGTGCGGGTGTTGGACGCGCGCGCAGCGACAATGCTCTGGCACAGTTCGGAGGTATGGACCTCGAGCAGCTGGTACTGGCGCTTCATTTTCCATGACCGCGGCAGGCGCAGCAGCCTGTGTGTGGCCAGCAAGGTCCAGTGATCGGGCGGAAGGTTGGCCTCGCCCGCGCGATCCTTCGCCAGATAGAGAAGCGCGCGCATGGCAGAGTCCAGCCACTTGGGATTTGGATCAATCTCGTAGAGCATAATCATACCCAGCGCCGCCTCACCGGGGTAATACAGCGATGCCCAGAAGTCAGTGCGTCCGCCCTCGCTGGGGATGTACTTGGAGATGAAGCGGCCGTCCTTCTTCTGCATATAGCAGATGAACTCGGCCAGCTTGCGTAGGTCATCCAGCTCGATCTCGGCAGCGCCTACCCGCCGTGCGCTGGTCAGGGCAACCAGTCCAAGTCCCGTGCCTCCGAGTTTGGCTTGGAGCGGGCCATCGCCGCGATTGACCTCAGGGCGCGACCATACGGCCAGCCTATTAGTGTGGCTACCTACGCCGCCGATCGCGTTGCGTTGCAGGAACCCGACGGCGCGGGCAATCGTGGCGCGTGTGAGAGCGGTGGGATACCGATCCTCGTACAGGCAAAGCGAGTAGATGGTTCCGGCATGACGCAGGATGTTGTACTTGGGTGTCAGGTGAACAGAGGTATCTGTGTTGACGCGGTATCGGAACTGGCCCGTGGCATCACAGGCATGAATGAGGTAGCGCGTTGCCTCGTGGACCGGGCTGCTGTGGAGGTCTGGATCATCTGCCGAAACCGATCCAGCGAGGCCCAGCGGGAGTGCAACAAGAATGACGGCGTGGATGATCATGCCAGGAGCCGGGTGCGGTAGTAGTTCATCTCGGCCAGCGAGGCATGGATATCGTAATAGGCATCATGAGCCTCGCCGGGGGGCGGGGCGATCCCGTCCGGTAGATGGTCCGCCACAACTGCGGGGGTGTCCTTGTCGAAGGCTTGGCCGGGATTCAGATCATTCCAGAGTATCTTTAGTGTTGAAACGTCGAGCAGGCGAGCGTGCAGGAAGGCGCGGTAGGCTTCTGCTGCCGTGACTGGCGTCGGAGAGACCAGCGTCACCTTCTGCGCCCGCAGCGCTGAGCTGAGGATAAAACGCTTGCAGGTCATGCTCGAGATCCAGGCCACCAGATCGTGGAGCTCACTGTCGGGCTTGAGGGTCACCTT
>JAOZSS010000008.1:0-2192 GCA_029939545.1 Kiritimatiellia bacterium
ACACTGCCCTACCACATGTAGATACCGGTTGAGTCAATCAGCCACCCTGTTTTCGATATTACATATTGCTGTTGGAGCGCTGTTACATCATTCAACAGGTCTTATATATATGTATACGATCTGATACATACTCAAAGAGTCCAAGGAGAGCGATATGCTTCATGATGAATAGACCAGGTTAGTGGTGGAGTCTCCTGAGTTCGCGTTGGGCCTCGGCATGCCCTTGATTCGCGGCTTTGGTTAGCCACAGCATTGCTGCTTCGTAGTCGTATTGAGGGTAGGAGCGATCACCGTAGAGACATCCAAGTTCGTACTGTGCTTCCATGTGCCCCTGTCTCGCTGCCTTGGTGATCCAGACGATGGCTTCTCGGTAGTCGTGTTGCGAGTAAGATGCATCTCCGTAGATGCACGCGAGTTCGTACTGTGCTGCGGGGTATCCTTGCCAGGCGGCCTTGCTGAGCCACTTGATCGCCTCCGCAACGTCGCGATAGGCTGGGGTGTGATAGAAGAGGTGCCCGAGCTCATACTGAGCTGCCGCGAATCCCTGCCAAGCCGCTTTGCTGAGCCAGTTTATCGCGGCTACCAAGTCGCGATGGGCTGCGGTTCGATAAAGGAGGCGTCCAAGCTCGTACTGAGCCTTGATGTGGCCTTGAAGTGCAGGCACTCTGAGCCACCTGGCCGCCGCATCGTAGTCGAAATAAGCCGGGAGGAGGTAGATGCATCCAAGCTCATAGTGGGCTTCGTGATGTCCATGTCGCGCCGCTTTGTCGAGCCACTTGAGGGCCTCTCTGTAGTCGAGATATGTGGGGCTCAGGTATAGGCATCCCAGTTCGAACTGGGCATTGATATGTCCTTGCCAGGCGGACTCGCGGAGACTTTGGAAACGCTGCCTGCTGTACGGCTCTGCATGGGGCGCGGGGCTGTAGTGCCCTGCTCCGTGGTGCAGGCCCGCCGCCCTCTTGAGCCATTTGTGGCCGCTATCGAATCCCGGAACAACGTGGTGTGGTGCAGGTTGACTCCCGATAGTGCCCCGTCCAGGATGCCCAGGCACCCAGCCCTTCGGATCCCCATGGTATTTCGGCTGAGGGTGCTTCTCCACGTATTTTGGGGTAGGGGCTTTCTTCCCGTCGGACTTATGCGGCCATTCGATCTTACGGTGCCCCTTGATTTCCGGCCCGGAATGATGGGCGGTGCCCGGTTTCGGGGTCTTTGAGGCTGAATACGCTTTTTGATCGGTCTGCTTGGACTGTTTCACCGTCTGGCCCTGCCCCGAGCCCTTGACCGTGTTCTGAACCTTCACCGTTGATTGCGTGTCTTGCTTCTTCTTATCCTTGGATTCCCCACCGCCAGCCGTTGGCGGAATGACGACCAGGAGCATTGCTGAAGCACAGGACACCAGCGCCACCCGGTTCCTCGCCAGGATCGTTGACTTTCTTTTCATGATACCCACCTCCGGTTATTGGTTTGCCGTGCATGTGCGCAACATCTTGTCTACACCGATAGTTTACAGGGATGAGAGGATACATTGCAAGCCCTGGGCGGAAGAATCCAGCAGTTCTCATTATGGGACGACTTCAAGCCGTTTTGTCATCCCGAGGAGCATGCCGAGGGATCTCCAGATCATCGGGGAAACGGGAGATTCCTCGACTTCGCTCGGAATGACAGCTCAGACAAGGGACGAATACTTCCAAAATGAGAATTGCCGGGAAGAATCGGGGGCCGACTTCTGGCCTCTGATCTCCCGGCAGAAGCGGGCTTGCTTTTCGGGACGCTCGTCCGGTATGTTTTCCCCTTTCTTTCTGGTTGGAGATTCAGGCATGGCGGATGAGGTAAAGAGCGGTCCGGAGGGGATCGATACGGCGTACGTGGCGAACTTGGCCCGGATGGTCGTGTCGGACGAGGAAGTTGCCCGTTTCCAGCCCCAGTTGGAGCAGGTGGTGAAGTATGTTGCCAAGCTGCAGGAGCTGGATGTAAGCGGTATCGAACCCACCTCGCATGCCCAGCCGCTCACGAATGTCTTGCGTGAAGATGGCGTGCGCGAAGGACTCACGAACGACCAGGTCATGGCGAATGCGCCGGCGAGCAGTGAAGGTCAGTTCCTGGTACCAAAGATCGTGGAATGAGCCGAATGCGGAATGCGGAATGCGGAATGAGTTTTGATTTCAGCAAGTTAACCGTGCATGAGCTGAGGG
>JAOZSS010000008.1:2202-14138 GCA_029939545.1 Kiritimatiellia bacterium
GAGGCACTGGTCGAGGCGATCGGCGCGCGTGACGATGACCTGAAGGCGTATGTGTCGCTTGATGCGGACGGCGCGCTGGCGCAGGCCGAGGAAGCGGACCGCAAGCGGGCGGCGGGCGAGGAGGCGTCGCTGCTCGGGATTCCGGTTGCGATCAAGGATGTCCTGAACGTAACGGGCCAGCCTTGTACCTGCGGCTCCCAGATCCTGCAAGGCTATGTGGCGCCTTACGACGCGACGGCGATTGCGAAGTTGCGCGCGGCGGGCGCAGTTTTCGTGGGACGCACGAACATGGACGAGTTCGCCATGGGGGGCACCACGGAGAACTCGAGCTTCCAGGTCACGCGTAACCCGCACGATCTCGATTGCGTGCCGGGCGGCTCAAGCGGCGGTTCGGCCGCGGCTGTGGGCGGCGGCATTGCCCTGGCCGCGCTGGGATCGGACACCGGCGGTTCGATCCGGCAGCCGGCCTCGTTCTGCGGATGCGTCGGCCTCAAGCCGACCTACGGCCGCATCTCGCGCTATGGCCTGACTGCTTTTGCATCGTCGCTCGACCAGATCGGACCGATGACGCACGACGTGCGCGACGCCGCGATCCTGCTCGAAGCGATGGCGGGCGTGGACCCGATGGATTCGACGTCGGTGGACCAGTCGGTGCCCGTCTACACGGCGGCATTGAGCGGCGATCTCAAAGGCATGACACTGGGCCTGCCGCAAGAGTATTTCGTGGAGGGCGTTGATCCGGAAGTGGAAGCCGCCGTGCGGGCCGCCGTGGAGCGGTGTCGGGAACTGGGCGCGGAGATTCGCGAGGTGAGCCTGCCGCACACGGAGTACGCCATTGCGACCTATTATGTGATCGCGACGGCGGAGGCATCGGCCAATCTGGCTCGGTTCGACGGCGTGCGCTATGGCAGTCGCGCCGAAGGCGGGACTGATCCGATCGATATGTATGGCAAGACGCGCGCGCAGGGGTTCGGGGAAGAGGTGAAGCGTCGTATCATCCTGGGTACCTATGTGCTGAGCAGTGGCTATCACGATGCCTATTATCTGACCGGGCAGAAGGTGCGGACGTTGATCCGGTGCGATTTCGAGCAGGCGTTCGAGACCTGCGATGCGATCCTTACGCCCGTTTCCCCTACCGCGGCCTACAAGATTGGTGAGAAGATCAATGATCCGCTGCAGATGTACCTGGGCGACATGTTCACCGCGACGGTTAACCTGGCAGGCAACTGCGGGCTGGCGGTGCCGTGTGGGAAGACGTCGACGGGATTGCCGATTGGGCTTCAGGTGATCGGTCCGGACTTTGGCGAAGCGCAGGTGTTGCGTGTGGGGCACGCCTACGAGCAGTCGGAGGCAGCCTCATGAGTTGGGTTGCCACGATAGGCTTGGAGACGCACGTACAGCTCCGCACGGAGTCGAAGATGTTCTGCGCCTGCAGCACCGGATTTGGCGCCGCGCCCAACTCGCATGTCTGCCCGGTCTGCCTGGGGTATCCGGGCGCGATGCCGGTGCTGAACCGGAAGGCCGTCGAGCTGACCGTGCGGTCTGGCCTGATGCTCGGCTGTGACATCCCTTTCTACAGCAAGTTCGACCGGAAGAGCTATTTTTACCCTGACATGCCGAAGAACTACCAGATCTCGCAGTACGATCAGCCGCTCTGCGAGGGCGGCGGGGTGGACATCGTTCTGGAGGGTCAGGCGCGACGCATTGCCCTGACGCGTATCCACCTGGAAGAAGATGTCGGCAAGAGCATGCACTTCCGGAGCTCGAGCGGCGTGGACTTCAACCGCGCGGGCGTGCCGCTGATGGAGATTGTCTCCGATCCGGACATGCACACGCCGGAAGAGGCCATCGCCTATCTCACCGCGCTGAAGCAGATCCTGCTCTATGCCGAGGTGAGCGACTGCAACCTGGAAGAGGGCAACATGCGCAGCGATGTGAACATCAGCATAGCGCGTGAGGGGGCCACCGAGCTCGGCACCAAGGCCGAGATCAAAAACATGAACACCTTCCGCGGCGTGCAGAGCGCCTTGCGCTACGAGATTGCCCGGCAGATCGATGTGTTGGAGGAGGGCGGGCGCATCGTGCAGGAGACGCGCCGTTGGGATCCGGACGCCGAGATGACCTCCAGCATGCGCACGAAGGAAGACGCGCACGACTACCGCTATTTCCCGGAGCCCGACCTGATGCCCGTGGTGTTGACCGAAGCGCAGATCGCAGCGTGGCGCGCCACACTGCCCGAGCCGCCCGCCGCCCGCCGCGAGCGGATGGTCAGCGAGTATGGCATCCCTGAGTATGATGCCGGCGTGCTGGCGGCCGATAAGCGGGTAGGGGACTTCTTTGAAGCCGTGGCCCGGGCCTCGGGCAATGGTAAGGCGGCGTCCAACTGGATCATGACCGAGATGCTGCGATTGCTGGGCGATCAGGAGATGGAGATCTCTGACGTACGCGTGACCCCCGAAGCGCTGGCGGGCTTGATCGGGCTGGTGGATAGCGGGGCACTCAACTCGAACTCCGCCAAAGAGGTCTTCGCCGAGCTGTTCGCCCATGGCGGCGACCCGAAGGCGGTTGTCGAGGCCAAGGGGTTGACGCAGGTCAGTGACTCGGGCGCGATAGAAACCTTTGTGCAGCAGGCGATCGACGCGAATCCGCAGTCGATCGAGGATTTCCGCAACGGCAAGACCCAAGCCGCCAAGTTCCTGGTGGGCCAGGTGATGCGCCTGAGCAAGGGCAAGGCCAATCCGCAGATGGTGGGGGAGATGATAGAAAGGTTGTTGAGCAGCGACGACTGAGTCGCTGACACCTGACACCTGACACCTCGTATTCCGCTTGTGACCGGGGGAAAGCATTCGTATAGTAAGCGCTTGAGGGGAACCGTCTCAGATGCCACTGACTTCTAATGACCAATATGTCCTTGAGATTCTGCAGGAACACGGACTCATAACGTACCAGCAGATCGAGGAAGCGCAGAGCAACATCATCCATGCTGGCACGTCCACGGTCGATATCCTGATCGACCGGAAGGTGCTGGATGAGGATGAGGTCATGCAGATCCTCGCCGAGCAGTTCGGCATGCAGAAGATCGCTATGAAGGATGTCGATGTGTCTGCGGAGGTCCGCGACATGGTCGATACTCCTACGGCCCGTAAGTACCGCGTGGTGCCGCTCTATATGAGTGATAACGTGCTCACGGTGGCCATGGACGACCCGCTCAAATTCGACTCGCTTGACGGTCTGCGTCATATGCTCGACTGCGAGGTCGAGGGCGTGGTGACCACCAAGGCCGAGTTGAAGGTGGCGCTGGATCACCACTACACCGACGAGTCCGACATGGACAGCATGCTGGACCAGATCTCGGACGGTACGGTCGACGTGGCGATGGCCGGCACCGAGGACCGCATTCAGGACTCATCGGATGACTCCGATGCTCCGATTATCAAGCTGGTCAGCCTGGTCATTCTTGAGGCCTACCGCAACCGTGCGTCGGACATTCACCTTGAGCCGCTCGAGAAACGCTTCCGCGTGCGCTACCGCATTGATGGTGTGCTGCACGAGGTGGACAGTCCGCCGAAGCGCCTGCAGTCGGCCATCGTCAGCCGTATCAAGATCATGGCGTCGATGAAGATTTCGGAGAAACGCAAACCGCAGGACGGACGTATCCAGGTCAACATTCTGGGGCGCGTACTCGATCTGCGTGTCTCGACGGTCCCTACCAACCAGGGCGAGTCAGTGGTTATGCGTATTCTCGACAAGCAGAACCTCGCGCTCGGACTGCCCAAGCTCGGGTTCTTCTCCGACGACCAGCAGACCTTCGAACGCATGATCGCACAGCCGGACGGCATCCTTCTGGTGACCGGTCCGACGGGATCCGGCAAGACGACGACCCTGTACGCCTGTCTGGGGGCGATCAACCGGCCGGACCGCAAGATCATCACGGTGGAAGACCCGGTCGAGTATGAGATGTCGGGTATCAACCAGGTCCAGGTGCGTGCGGAGATCGGCATGACGTTTGCGCTGGCCCTGCGTTCCATTCTGCGCCAGGCGCCAAACGTCGTGATGATCGGCGAAATTCGCGACTCAGAAACAGCGAACATCGCGACCGAAGCGTCGCTGACCGGTCACCTCGTTTTTAGTACGCTGCATACGAACGATGCGCCGGGTGCCATTACGCGTCTACTCGACATCGGCGTTAAGCCCTTCATGGTGGCGTCTTCTCTGCGCGCGGTCATGGCCCAGCGCCTCGTGCGTTGTATCTGTGAGAACTGTAAAGAGGAGTACCAGCCCGAGCGCCACGAGTTGTCGGGGTTGGGTACGGCCGCGGACGCCTTGCTGGACCAGAAACTCATACGTGGCCATGGCTGCGCGAAGTGCTCGCTGACGGGGTACCATAGCCGGAAGGGACTCTTCGAGATCATGGTGGTTGACGACGACATTCAACGCATGATCTTCGATAAGGTCAGCTCTTCCGATCTGCGCAACTTCGCCCGTGCAGCCGGCATGCGCACGCTGCGTGAAGACGGACTGCGCAAGATTGGTGCAGGCATAACGACGGTGGACGAGGTGCTCAGGGTCACCATGGGCGACATCGATTAGAGGGAGACACGTATGGATGCTTCACATGTCGAGATGAACGATCTGCTGCAGCTCACGGTCGATGAGGGCGCGTCTGATCTCCACCTTGCGGTAGGCCTTCCCCCGATGCTGCGCATCACGGGCGGCC
Source organism: Kiritimatiellia bacterium (assembly GCA_029939545.1). Classification (GTDB taxonomy): domain Bacteria; phylum Verrucomicrobiota; class Kiritimatiellia; order UBA8416; family JABMPJ01; genus JABMPJ01. The sequence continues at coordinate 6,920 of JAOZSS010000008.1, forward strand.
TGCAGCCGCTGGACTGTCCTGAGTTGACGCCGGAAGATACCGAGCGACTGATGAAGAGTATTACCTCCCCCGATCACCAGCAGAAGGTACGCGAGGGTGGGGGAACAGACTTCGGTTTCAGCTTCGGTGAGCAGGCGCGTTTCCGTGTCAGCGTTCTCAAGGCCAAGGGCAACGTGGGCGTCGTGCTGAGGCTGATCCCCAGCGACCTGATGTCGCTCGAGGAGATCGGGCTGCCCCCGCAGATTCGCGAGATCCTGTTTAAGCCGCGCGGCATGGTCCTGGTGACGGGCCCGACCGGCTCGGGCAAGACGACGACGCTGGCCAGCATGATCAACGTGATCAACCAGGAGCGCGACGGCCACATCATCACGGTTGAGGACCCGATCGAATATTACCACCCGCACAAGAAGTCGATCGTGACCCAGCGTGAGCTGGGGGTCGATGTGCCCTCGTTCAAGGAGGCCTTGCGCCGCGCGCTACGCCAGGACCCGGACGTTATTCTGGTGGGTGAAATGCGCGACCTCGAAACGATGGAAGCGGCCATTACGGCGGCTGAGACGGGCCACCTCGTGTTTGCCACGTTGCATACGACGGGTGCGGCCAACACGGTTGACCGTATCGTCGATGCGTTTCCCACCGAACAACAGGAGCAGATCCGCACGCAGCTTGCGGCGGGTATTGTGGCGGTCGTTTCGCAGTTGCTGCTGGTGCGCGAGGACCAGCCTGGACGGGTGGCGGCTTTTGAGATCATGATTTCGACACCGTCGATCCGTTCGCTGATCCGCGAGAACAAGACGTTTCGCCTCGCGTCGGACATCCAGACCGGCGCGAAGTACGGCATGATCACGTTGGATGCCCACATGCTGGCGCTCTACCGGGCCGGCCAGATTCGCTACGAGGACCTGATTACGAAAGCTCAGGATCCCGAGATGATTATCCAGAAACTGCGCGAGGAAGGCGCTAAGCGTTAAGATGGCAGATTCTGAACATATAGATCCCGTACTGCAGCTTGTACAGGAGCGGACCACGATTACCGATGAGTTGGCGTCCGATATTCTGGACGAGCAGTCTTCAACCGGTAAGCCGATTCGGCAGATCCTGATCGATATGGGTCTGCTTACCGAGGACCAGCTCCTCGAACTATTCGCGGAGTACCTCGGGACGGAAGTCATCAACTTGCCCGCCACGGATGTCCCGCCCGATGTCGTGCACAGTGTCCCGGCCAGCGTGGCCCGCATGTACAACGTCGTGCCCGTTGAAATGGCACCGAATTCAGTCAAACTGGCCACCGGCAGCCTGATCAGCCCGGAAGTGATGGACGAACTGATGTTCGTGCTGACACGCGATGTCTCCTTCGTTATGGCGCGTTATGATGATTGCCAGACCTTCATCAACCAGTTCTACGGAGATGACAGCGAGGCGGTAACGGACATGCTGTCGGCACTGGAATCGGAGATCGAAGACAGTGACACCCTCCTGCTGGGCGATGAGGAGGACGAGCTTGGAATCGAAGAGGCCGCGGGATCGACCCCCGTGATCCGGTTCGTAAACCTGGTGCTCTACCAGGCCGTCAACGACCGCGCCTCCGACATCCATTTTGAACCGTTCGAGAAGGAGTTTAAGATCCGCTACCGCGTGGACGGAGCCCTCTACGAAATGCGCCCCCCGGCCAAGCGGCTGGCCATGCCGATCATCTCCCGTATAAAGGTTATGTCGAACCTCAACATCGCGGAGCGGCGCCTTCCCCAGGACGGTCGCATCCAGCTCACGATTGCGGGGCGGATAATCGACCTGCGTGTTTCGACGCTACCGACCCAGTTCGGGGAGAGCGTGGTGTTGCGCGTACTCGACCGGTCGGTGGTCTCGCTCGATCTCGAGAACCTTGGGCTGCCGACGGACGTCTATGATGCGATGTGCCTGGATATCGATCGGCCGAACGGCATCATGATCGTGACCGGGCCGACCGGGTCGGGCAAGACCACCACTCTCTATTCGGCGCTGCGGCGAATCAACAAGATAGAGAATAAGTTGCTCACGGCTGAGGAGCCGGTCGAATATGATATCGAGGGTATCATCCAGGTGCCGATCAGTGAGGTGGCGGGCAACACGTTCCATAACGTGCTGCGCGCCTTCCTGCGCCAGGACCCCGATGTGATGATGGTGGGTGAAATTCGCGATCTGGAAACAGCCCAGATCGCCGTGCAGGCCGCCCTGACCGGTCACATGGTGCTCAGTACGCTGCACACCAACGACGCGGCCGGTGCCGTGACGCGTTTGATCGATATGGATGTTGAGCCCTACCTGATCTCGTCGACGCTGACCTCCGTTCTCGGCCAGCGCCTCGTTCGTACCATCTGTACCCACTGCAAGACGGCGTACGAGCCGGACGACGATATGCTCGAAAGCCTTAACCTCTCGCGCGAGGACGTGGCCGGGCGTCCGTTCTACTACGGCAAGGGTTGCCAGCACTGCAATGACACGGGATATCATGGGCGGAAGGGCATCTACGAGTACCTGCGGGTGACCGACTCCGTGCGCCAATTGATTGACGAGCGCAAGCCGACCCTGCTTATCCGTGATGAGGCAATTCGGGAAGGCATGCGCCCGCTGCGTGAGGACGGCATTCGTAGCGTGCTGGACGGCTACACCACCGCTGAAGAGATTCTGAAGTATACATAGAGGATTTAGGTAATGGAAAAAGTTGTTATTATGGGATCGGGGCCCGCCGGACTCTCCGCCGCGCTCTACACCGCGCGGGCGAACCTCGCGCCGGTAGTGATTGAAGGGCTTCAGCCGGGCGGACAGTTGACCACGACGACGGACGTCGAAAACTATCCGGGCTTTCCTGAGCCCTGTGATGGCACGGACCTGGTGATGCGCATGCGCACGCAGGCTGAGGGCTTTGGAACACGCTACGTGATGGATGAGGTCGTATCGACGGATCTACAGCCTGGCAAACTTACGGTGAGCCTCTCTGGCGGTGATCGGATTGAGACAGAAACGCTTGTCATTGCCACGGGTGCCAGCGCGCGCTACTTGGGGCTACCGTCTGAGCAGCGCCTCATTGGCAAGGGCGTCTCCGGTTGCGCCACGTGTGACGGGGCGTTCTATCGCGGTCAGAAGGTGGCCGTCGTTGGCGGCGGCGATACGGCGATGGAGGATGCGATCTTCCTGTCGCGACTGGTCGAGCACGTCACGATCATACATCGTCGCGATGCGTTGCGTGCGTCGAAGATTATGGGCGAACGGGTTCTGGCCAGCGAGACCATTACCATGGCATGGAACTCGGTCGTGGACGAGGTCCTGGGCAAGGACGAGGTGACGGGTGTGCGGCTGCGCAATGTGAAGACCGGAGAGACCTCGGATGTCGAGGTCGCGGGACTGTTTGTAGCCATTGGTCACGACCCCAACACGGGCATGTGCGGTGACCAACTCGAAAAGGACGAGCAGGGATTTCTGGTGACGACAAACACGCGCACGATTATCCCCGGCGTCTTTGCTGCGGGCGACGTGCAGGATCCGCTGTACAAGCAGGCGGTTACAGCCGCCGGGTCCGGTTGTATGGCGGCCCTGGAGGTAGAGCGCTACCTGGCTACAGCAGAAGTCTAGCCATGCCAGGCAACGTAGCCGACAGGAGCGAGTATGACGTCATACCGTAATGAGTTGTGGTTCAGCACGAGCCGACGGAGAGAACTGGTCAATATTACGCCCGAGGTCAATGCCTGCCTGGCAGAGAGCGGGATCAAGGAGGGGCTGTGCCTGGTCAACGCCATGCACATCACGGCCAGCGTCTTTGTTAACGACAACGAGTCGGGGCTGCATGCCGACTTTGAAAAGTGGCTTGAGAAGCTTGCGCCCGAGAAGCCCTACTCGCAGTATGCCCACAACGGCTTCGAGGACAACGCGGATGCGCACTTGAAACGCACGGTCATGGGGCGCGAAGTGGTTGTGGCAGTGACCGAGGGTCGCCTGGACTTCGGCCCGTGGGAGTGCATCTTCTACGGCGAGTTCGACGGCAAGCGTAAGAAGCGCGTGCTCGTCAAGATCATTGGCGAATGAAGACGGCTGACTTCGACTATGACCTTCCTCCGGAGCTGATCGCGCAGGAACCGCTGCCGGAGCGCTCAGAATCGCGTATGCTTGTCTTGCCGCGACACGGCGGCGACATCACGCATCGCACTGTCACGGATATCGTGACCTGTCTCCATCGCGGCGACTTGCTGGTGGTGAACGATACGAAGGTCTTCCCCGCACGCATCACAGGCCACCGTCTTGATACGGGGGGGCGTGCCGAGTTGCTGCTCACGCACCGGGTGGAGAACGTTGGCGGCGGCGAGATATGGGAAGCCCTCATGCGTAGCGGGTTCCGCCCACGCAGAGGGATGGGGTTGAGTATGGCCGATGGCGGACTCGTGGCCAAAATCCTTGAGCCGCTTGCCGATGGGCGTGTCCGGGTCCGGTTGGAAGGCCGAGAGCCCTTGGAGACGGTGCTCGACCGCCACGGGAAAATTCCCCTGCCGCCCTACATCAAGCGGGGAGAGGGCGACACCTTGCGGGCCGTGGCCGACCGGGAACGTTATCAGACCATCTACGCCACGCGTCGTGGCGCCGTGGCCGCACCCACCGCAGGGCTCCATTTTACGGACGACTTGCTGGATGTGCTCAAGCGTGTCGGGGTAGGGGTGGCAACGGTGACGCTGCATGTGGGGCCGGGGACGTTCCGTCCCGTGGCGTCGGACGATCCGGCGGATCACGTGATGGATGCCGAGTGGTACGAGGTGTCGCCCGAGGCGGCCGATCTGATTGCCGCGACGCGGTCCGCAGGCCACCGCGTGGTTGCGGTGGGAACCACCACCGTACGGACACTGGAAACGGTGGCGTCGGAGCATGAACGTGTCGTTCCTGCGTCTGGTTGGAGCCGACTGTTTATCAGGTCTCCGTTCGAATTCAAGGCGATCGATGGCCTTTTGACGAACTTCCATCTACCTCGCTCGACCCTGCTCATGCTGGTGAGTGCGTTGTGTGACGATGTCGAGGGCGGCGGCCGTGAACGGGTCCTGGCGGCTTATCGGGCCGCAGTTGCTGAGCAGTACCGGTTCTACAGCTATGGCGATTGTATGCTCATCGTTTAGTGTGCACATTCACTCGCCCTCATATCCCGGCCCGCGCTTCGAGCGAGCCGCCAAAAATCGACCAAAAGACCTATTTTCATACAGGGGTGATTGTGGTACTCTGTCCATGTTGTTGGGGACCGTTCTGAGATCTTCAACGGTTCGAAAGTTAACTATGACGCGGTTTTCGCACAGGGTGATGGGACTCGCGCTGCTGGTGTTGTGCAGCGTAACACCCGTGGTCTATCCCAACATAATCCTGGGCAACGAGGATTTTGAGAGCGGCGTAGGCAGTCCCACATGGGGGGCGGATCAAGGGTATGTGACGATCACTCACGGCGACGGTCTTGATGGGCACGACGGCTACCTCGACATCGAGTACGATCCCAGCCGTGGCGCCGCTGAGGCTGACTCGGTTGTTTATACGGATGCGGACGCATTCTTTACCGGGGCATGGGATGATGCATCCGAAGACGGGGCGTGGATCGAATTCGATTTCTGGGCTGACGACAACACACCGCATGACTTCGAATTGCGATTTGAGGGTACCAGTGGCGAGGTGTGGCGGTACGATTTTTCCACGGCATCGCTGGGAGCCGGCTGGGCCAGTTTCAATGCTTCGCTGGCCTGGAATGATTCGCTCTGGTACTACGGCGAGTTCGGTGGCGGGAGTGAGGCGACTTTCCTCAATGATCTTCAGAATATCGACTGGATTGGTATCTACATCAACGACGATGATTATACGGATGCCAACAACTACGGGCTGGATAACTGGCAGCTCATGGTTCCGGAGCCGGCCGAGTACGCGTTGGCCTTTAGCGCGCTGGCGGTGATGTGGCTGTCGGTCCGTCGGAAGCGGAAGCCGGTCTCTGGCCAAGTATCCTGAGCGTTTCATCCGCCTTCGACAGCAGCCGGTTTGCATTCATAATCTCTTCGTCTCCGATTCCCTTCGACCCCCTCAATATCGCTCGCAGGATGTCTACGGTTTCCTGTAGCTCGTCGCGCTGGAAGGCAATTTCGGCCTGGCGCAGGCGATAGCGGAAGGCCTCAGGCGTGCCGGGCTTTGGTTCTTTCGTGATCCACCCCAACGCCTGCTCGGCCTCCTCCAGGCGGTCGTTGCGGAGGTAGACCAATGCAACCGTATCGATCAGCCAGGGCGAGCTGGCGGTGCGTGTCAGCAGCATCGGGATGAGATCAAGGGCTTGGTCGGCACGCCCCGGGGCGTCGGCCAGTGTGTAGGCCAGGTTGTTCAGCATGACGGTGTCACCGGGGTAGCGCTTGAGGCCTTGGCGCAGCAGGTCGCCGGCTCGGTCGGGGTTGCGGAGCAGGCGGGCCGCTTCGGCTCCGATGATGTAGGTCATGCGGTCGGTCGCACCAGCCTCGAGCGCGGCGAAAGCCTGGTTCAGGCTGTCCAGGACCTCCCAGCCGCCGCGCTGGAAGCGCACGAAGGAAAGCATGCGGGCCCACAGCGCGTTGTCGGGGTCACTACGCCTCAGTCTTTTCAGCGCTTCGACCATGTCGTCATCCAGGTCCAGTTCGCCATCGTCCACCTTGATTTCAACCAGGCGGCGATAGAGGTCGGGAGGCGGGCGCAGGGATGAGCGCAGAGCGCTGAGCGTGCAGGACTCCGCCCAGGCGCGGTCCGCTGTCAGGATGGCGCAGCGCAGTCCGATGATATAGGCGGGCAGCAGACTGCGAGCCCCGTCAGTCGCTTTGCGGGCGGCCGGAACTGCGGCATCCCGGTAGCCGGCACGGAGGAGCAGCTCCGCCGCGCGCGTGAGCGTGGCGGCGGAGAAGGTGTCGTGTTCGATTGCGTCGGACACCGATTGGGCCAGGGCGGGCCGCTCAGGCGGGTGGTCCGGATCGGCTAGACCCTCGCGGCAGAGCGAGAGCAGCCACGCCAACCAGATTTCGCTGTCCGCCGGACAGGCGGCGCGGGCGCGGGCGATGACGCCAGGGGTGCCCTGTGAGAGCCCGATGAGAAAGCGCCAGTGCAGTGGCGTGCCAGGCTGCGCAATGGTTGCGGCTTCGGCGGCGGCTCGCGCCGCCGGATAATCCTGGCGGCGGCACTGTAGCAGGCAGAGCTGGCTCATGGCCATGGCCCGTTC
>JAOZSS010000008.1:14148-16269 GCA_029939545.1 Kiritimatiellia bacterium
CGGCGTCGTCGCGCCCGCAGGCGAGCCAATTCTCAGGCTTCATCAGCATGCCCGGGTCGTCAGCTTCGTAACCGGCCAGCCAGATCGTGTAGAGGTCGCGCAGGAACGGACTGGTTGTTTTGGGTAGATTCATGCGCAGGCGCTTCGCGTGATCGGCAAACTCCTGCTCGGAAGGTACAAAAACCAGATGCCAGTTGAGCGCCAGTTCGGCGGGTGGCAAGGCGTAGCCTTGCGGGGAATCCGGGCGTACCGGCGGCACGGGAAGGAGGGCGTCCTTCCTGAGTTGGCGGTACTCGGTGAACCGTTGCGTGCGAAGCAGGGCCTCGGCTTCCAGCATCTCGAGGTCCGGGGTACGGAAGAGAATGTCGCGCGACAGGACATTGAGTGCGGACTCGGGCGAATCATAATCGCCCAGCACAAGCGACAGCGCACCTGCTGCCTCACCGGAGTGGGGATAGTGGTGGACCGTTTGGCGGGCGGTCTGGATGGCCCCCAGGCCCAGACGGAGGTTCAGTTGTGCCGTGGTCAGGCGTAGCATAGCCGTGAGTCGCGGCGGGTCGGCTTCTTTCGCATACGTCCGCAGGGCTTCATAGACGTTTTGCCAGTCCCCTCTGCGTTCGTACATTGCGGACAGCTCAATGCGTGCCGATTCCGCTTCATCCGGATGGGTGGCGGCAATCCGTGCCAGCACGGCGCGCGCGGCCTCCAGTTGCTTGTCGATCTCAAGGGCAAACGCGTACTCGTAGCGCATGCTGAGCGAAAGGCGATCCTCGGCATCAAGCGTTTTGAACTGCTCCAGAACGTGGGCAAGGATCGCCTTACGGGTTGGAACGGTGTCGGTGACGCTGAGTGATGATCCCAACGGGATGGCGTCGCACACCGAAGCCCAGATCGGCGTTAGGCGTCCGATATGATAATAGGGGCTGAGGTCTACCGCGTCCCAGGCGCTGCTGGAGGGGAGCCCGAGATAGCGTCGACGGAAATCAAACCAGCGCTGACCGTAGCGGACGGCCATCATATCCAGGCCAGGGTAGTCCGGATCTATGGCCTCGATCCGCTGGTGAATCGACCAGGCGAGGTCGGGGCGGCGGATGTGGAAGCAGTCTTCGACCATGCTGTACAGGGCGTCGGGGTCTTTCATGATGGGGAGACAGCGCCGCAGGTGCTTGGCATAGCGTCGCTCCCACCCTTCGTCCGGGCGCTTGCCGGTCAGATAGAAGAGCGGCACCAGCAGACGCGGATCCAGGGGCCAGTCCTCGATGGCCTGTTGTGCCAATGCCGCTACGTCGTGAATCTTGTCGAGGTTCATGAAGGCTTCGGCGGCAGACAAGGCCTGGATGGGGTCGCGGTAGGCCGTGCGGGGATCGGTGTCGGAGATGACCTCCCATTTGCGCGCAATGCGCAGGTAGGGATAGAGCGCGCGGATGCGGCCGATGTTCGGGCCCCACTGTGCCGCCGTGATGACGCGCTTGGCGACCTCGTCAGGATCGTTGGCATAGAACGCCATTTCGGCGAGAATCATGGCCACGCGCGGATCTTTATCGCGGACATCCTCGGGCATCTCATCAATGATACCCCGTGCCTCACCGTGCCGATGGAGACCCATCAGCGAGTAGGCGCGGAGGATCTGGAGCTCCAGGCCGCGCTGCCCGTCGGCTGGGGCCATATCGCCCAGACGGTTGAGCGCGTCACGATACTTCCCCCGCATGACGAGGAGACGCAGCATCGTCGATACCCACTCGGTGTTATCGGGCATCATCGTATGGACTTTCCAACCCAGCCGCTCAGCGTCCTCGAGCTGCCCGCCGTCACGCATGGCCACGGTTACTCCGCGGTACATCTCGGTTCGGTGATTAGGGCGCATCTTGATGCCGACAAGAATCGCAATGAGAATCACCAGGATACCGGCAACGATTCTTCCGGGGTGATCCACCACGCGGCACCAGAAGGGGGGATGATCGCGCAGGATCGTCTCCAGCTCCGGGGTCAGCTCGCCGGCGATTCGGTCGGTCTTGCGCTTGGCGTGGCGCATGAACTCAATCTCGATGTAGACGAGGAATACGGCGGCAATCACGATCACGCCGGCGGTGTCGTGGAAGACCGAGACCAGCCAGCTCTTCC
>JAOZSS010000008.1:16279-28668 GCA_029939545.1 Kiritimatiellia bacterium
CACGATCACCCCGGACGTGTCGTGGAGGAAATCGACGCTGTCGACATGGGGCAAGCGGGGCACCATGAGCACCATGGTTGTGATCCGCAGAATGTTGAGTGCGAGCGCCTGTAGGAGCGCGGCCGTGACGGCCATGATCTTCTGGTGGAGGGCGAGGCGTTTGACCAGTCCCAGTCCCAGGGCGAGAATGAACACCGTGGTGGCGGTGCGCATGCCGCTGCACCACGCCGGCACCTCGAAGATGTGAAGGCCTGTCTTCAGTACTAGTCCATCCGCCCAGACACGAACATTCAGGATGTGCAGCAGCCACTCGGATCCCGTGACCGAGATCTGCTGCATGGTGATCTGAAACGCACCGAGAACCTGGGAGGGCAGGGGATGAGCCCAGTAGAGCAGAAAGAGCGCCTTGGCGGCGTCGCGTGCGTAGTGGCCGGGGAGCGCCCACCCCAGGCAGGCCGCAACCACGGCCAGCAGGCCCAGCCACTCGGCCTGGTGGATGCCAGCCACAATGCCGCCCACATGGAGCAGCGCACCGAGGAGACCACATAGCAGGACCCACCAGACGCGAATCGGCGCGGCCGGCTTCTCCGGCTTCGGGCGGAGCAACACCAGCACCGCGAACACACCGGTCAGGATGAAGCGGATAAGCGTATCCCGGGCGGCGGTGAGCTGTCCAATGTGCGTCAGAACCCACAGGGCCAGCAGAAAACCGGCCGCTGCGGCGACCACGCTACGCGTTGCGCGATGTTCACGAGTCATGAGGCCCGAATCATACGCGAGATGTGGACTTCATCTCAAGCGAGCTTTCAGGCAGAAGTGCCCGCGTTGCTACGCCGTGACGACAGCGACGTTCTCTTTGCGAATGGCTTGGAGGTCGCGTTTGGAGGCCCCGTTATCGGTGATAAATGTGTCAACGTCGGCCACAGCCCCGAAACCCACAAAGGAGACCGCCCCGATCTTGCTGCTGTCGACGAGGAGCACCACGCGTCGGGCACTCTGGATGACCTGCTGTTTCGTGTAGGCTTCGCGGGGGTCCGTGGTGGTGAGCCCCTTCGCGATGTCGAGACCGATCGTGCCCATAAACACCGTATCCACGTGCAGCTTCTCGATCATGAGGCCGGTGAGCGGGCCCACAAAGGTCTGGCTCAATGTGCGGAGTTCACCGCCAATCACAATCACGCGGGGGCCCGAACCCGACAGCGCGCTGGCCACGCGCAGGGAGTTGGTCACGATCGTCAAGTGGTTCATGCTGGCAAGCTGTGTGGCCAGGGCGAGTACCGTGCTGCCGCCATCAAGAAAGATCGTGTCGCGGGGTTCAATCAGCTCCAGGGCCGCCTTGGCAATGTGCTGTTTCTCCTCGGCGCGCAGGGTGGCCTTGTCGTCGAAGAGGGGCTCGGACATACGCGGGTTCGCCGAGACCGCGCCACCATGCACCTTGCGAATCAGCCCGCGCGTCTCCATCTCGGTCAGATCACGCCGCACGGTGGCGGGCGACACGCCGATGATCTCGCAGAGCTCCTGCACGCGCACCACGTGTCGTTTGCGCAGCAACTGCGCGATTTTCTCAAGGCGCTCCGGGGCGAGATCTTTGATCAACATACTGATTGTTCCTGATTGGTTCTGATTGAATATGATTAAGTAGAGCACTATTGACCAAACGGGTGCAAGCGGCAAATCTGTGCGTCTTCCTGCGGCTCGGCCGAATCCTGATACAGACGTATCCTGATCGACGCCCGTCATCTCTTTCTGTATGGTCGCGTCTGATTTTTCGAAAGGTGCGGAATCTATGAAGATTGCTTTGATTGGATTTGAGCAGGCGGGCAAGCGGACGCTGTTTGCGCTGTTGACCGGTCGGGATGTGGGTGCGAACCGGAAACCGGGCGAAGTGGTGGAAGGGATTGCCGACATTCGCGACCCGCGCGTGGATAAGCTGGCGGAGCTGTGTGAGCCCGAGGGGACGGTCTATGCGCAGAACCATTTCGTGCTGTGTCCGGATGCCGTGACGGGGAGCGGGTCGCGCGACTGGCTCGATGCGGCGCGGCGTTGCGACCTCCTGTGTCTTGTGGTGCGCGCGTTTGAGTCGGACCAAGTGTATCACCCGGCCGGCTCGATCGATGCTGAGCGCGATCGGGTGGACCTGGCATCGGAGATCCTCTTGGCCGACATGGAGCTGGTCGAGAAACGCCAGGCGCGCCTGGAGAAAGAGGCGCGGGCCGGACTCAGTGCCGGGCAGAAACTTGAGCAGAAGGCGCTTGAGAAATGCATGGCAATCCTCGAGGAGGAAAAGGGCGTCGCGGAGGCGGAACTGGATGAGCAGGAGTTGAGCGCGATTCGCAGCCTGGGATTGCTGACGCTGCTTCCGGTGCTGGTGGCGAGGAACGTCTCTGAAGACGATTTGGGTGACGCGCGTGATGGGTCCGTGACGGTGTCGTGCCAGATCGAGCAGGAGATTGCGGCCATCGCGGATCCTGCGGAGCGCGATGAATACCTGGAGAGCCTCGGGCTGGATGCGCTGGGAGTTGACCGTGTTAATGCCGCGGCCTATGACGCGTTGGGGCTGATGTCGTTCTATACGACCGGCAAGGATGAGTGTCGCGCGTGGACCATCCGCAAGGGGAGCATCGCGCCAGTGGCCGGCGGCAAGATACACAGCGATATCGAGCGCGGCTTTATTCGTGTTGAGGTCACTAAGTACGAGGACTTCCTGGAGACCGGCTCGGAGAAGGCCGCGAAGGACCAGGGCAAGATCCAGCTCAAGGGCAAAGACTATATCATCGAAGACGGCGACATCTGTCACTTCCTGTTCAACGTGTAGTGTGTGAGAAGGTGAGAGTGTGAGAAGGTGACCTTCCCGCCTTCCCACCTTCTGTCACCCTTGACTTGTCGCCAGCGCCTGCACGAAGTCGGCCTTGATGTCTTCGATGTTTTCGAGGCCTACGGCGACGCGGACAAACTCGGGGGTGACCCCGGCGGCGCGTTGCGATTCTTCGGACATCTGCTGGTGACTGGTTGAGGCCGGGTGTAGCACGAGGGTCTTGGCATCGCCCACGTTGGCCAGGTGACTGGCCAGCTTGACGCTGTCGATGAATCTCGTGCCGGCTTCACTGCCGCCCTTGATGCCGAAGCCGAGGACGGCCCCGTAGCCGCCGCTGAGATACTGGTCGGCCCGAGCGCGCGAGGGATGTTCCTCGAGGCCGGTGTAGACCACCCACTCCACGGCATCCTGCTTCTTCAGCCATTCGGCCAGGGCTAGGGTATTGGCGCTCTGCTGGCGGATGCGCAGCGGCAGCGTTTCAAGCCCTTGCAGGAAGAGGAAGGCGTTGAACGGGCTGGGGCACATACCGAGGTTCCGCATCCCCTGGACGCGGGCCTTGATGATGTAGGCCACATTGCCCATGCCCGGCACATCGCTCAAGGCATCGGCGTAAACCAGGCCATGGTAGCTCTCGTCCGGCGTGTTGAAGCCCGGGAAGCGATCGCTCTTCCAGTTGAATCTTCCGCTGTCAACGATGACCCCGCCGATCGAGGTGCCGTGACCGCCAATCCATTTGGTGCAGGAGTGGACCACGATGTCGATGCCGTGGTCGATGGGGCGGCAGAGGATCGGGGCAAAGGTGTTGTCAGCGATGACGGGTACACCGGCGGCGTGCGCGACCTCGGCGATGGCGGCCAGGTCGAGAATATCGCCCTTGGGATTGCCGATGGTTTCGAGGAAGACCGCCTTGGTGTTGGCCTTGATTGCCGCGGCAAATGCCTCGGGGGTGCCGTCATCGATAAACGTCACGTCGATACCCATCTTCGGTAGCGTGTGACGGAAGCAGGTCTCCGTGCCGCCGTAGAGCGATGCAGAGGCGACGATGTGGTCGCCGGCTTCGGCAATGTTGTGGACGGCGAGGAAGATCGCCGCCATGCCGCTGGAGGTGAGGAGGGCGCCGACGCCACCCTCGAGGGCCGCGATACGCTTCTCCACGACGTCCGATGTCGGATTCATCAGGCGGGTGTAGATGTTGCCAAATTCCTTCAGTGCAAAAAGGTTGGCGGCGTGCTCAGAGTTGTTGAATACATAACTGGTGGTCTGGTAGATCGGTACGGCACGCGCACCCGTCGTAGGGTCGGCCGTCTGCCCGGCGTGTAGAGCCAGTGTTTCTGCGTTAAGTGTCTCTGTGCTCATTGTCTTATCGTCCTTTCAGTGTCCTATATACTGTACGAGATTTCCTCTTGTGCCTTCGTCTGTTCTGCCATGTGTGCAACCGTTGTCCGCCCAAACAAATCTTCGAGCACCGTGACCGCTTTCTCCCATACGGGGCGTGTGGGGCACGATGCTTCCCTCTTACAGTGAGTGTCGATGCATGGCACTGGGCGGATGGGGCCCTCGACGGCGGCAAGGACATCGCCGAGCGTGATGCTCTTGGGGTCCTTCGCGATGGAGAACCCGCCCTTACGCCCTCTGTGGCTGACCACGAGACCGGAGGCCTTGAGGCGGACCATAATCTGCTCAATGTAGTCCGCAGACAGCTCCTCCGCTTCTGCAATCTGATATTTTGTGACAGAGCCTGTCCCTTGACGTACCGCCAAATAGACCATTATTCTGGCCGCGTAACGGCCCTTTGTGGATAATGCCATCATTCTAGTGCCCCTTGGTCAATACATGATTGACATGATCATGATTCGTGCGTATTGTACGCCGCATCGTTGGCAATGCAATAGAAAAACCATGTATTTTATAGTCATCATTAAAGGAGCAAGCTCATGAACGTCTATTCGGACAACTCACTCTCAATCGGAAGAACGCCGTTGGTGAAGCTGAACAAGCTGGTCGGCAGCAAAGCCACGGTCTTGGGCAAGGTTGAGGGCCGCAATCCCGGTTACTCGGTGAAGTGTCGCATTGGTGCCTCGATGGTCTGGGATGCCGAGAAGCGTGGCGTCCTGAAGGAAGGTATGACGATTGTCGAGCCGACCAGCGGCAACACGGGGATCGCGCTGGCCTGTGTGGCCGCCGCGCGCGGTTACAAGTTGAAGCTGACGATGCCGGATACGATGAGCATTGAGCGCCGCCGTATTCTCCAGGCCTTCGGCGCCGAAGTGGAACTGACCCCGGGTGCCGGTGGTATGGCCGTAGCGGTTCAGCGCGCGACGGAGATCCTTGAGAGCGACCCGGAGCAGTTCTTCCTACCGCAGCAGTTTGAGAATCCGGCTAATCCGAAGATTCATATCGAGACGACGGGTCCGGAGATCTGGACCGACACGGATGGCGAAGTGGACGTGATCGTAGCCGGCGTCGGAACCGGCGGGACGATTACCGGTTTGTCCAAGTTCTTTAAGGAGGTGAAGGGGCGCGATGTCGTTTCCGTGGCGGTTGAGCCGGAGGCGAGTCCGGTGTTGACGCAGACGTTGGCAGGCGAAGCACTCAAGCCGGGGCCCCACAAGATCCAGGGCATTGGCGCCGGGTTCGTGCCGGGCGTGCTGGATCTCTCGCTGGTGAACCGCGTGGAGCTGGTCAGCAACGAGGAGTCGATGGAGGTCGCACGGCGATTGGCCCAGGAGGAAGGCCTGCTCTCGGGAATCTCCAGCGGTGCGGCCACGGCGGTGGCGATGCGTCTGGCGGCAGATTCGGAGTTTGAAGGCAAGAATATCGTTGTCATTCTGCCCGATTCCGGTGAAAGGTATCTGTCGACACCGTTGTTTGACTGAGCGGCTCTGTTCATAAGCGTAAAGGATATATCATGAGTGTGCCGGATGAGTTTAAGGGTGTGGCCATGGATTTGGCAGGGAGTGTGGATTACTCGAGCGGGAGCATTGTCAGCAAGACGCTGCTCAACAAGAAGACCGGCACACTGACGCTATTTGCATTCGATGCGGGGCAGGGCCTGAGCGAGCATACCTCTCCCTTCGATGCCACGGTGTATATTCTGGATGGCGAGGGGACCATCACAATCGATGGTGAGATCAAGAAGGTGCAGACCGGCGAGATGATGATCATGCCGGCCGACATTCCCCACGACGTCCAGGCCGAAGAGCGCTTTAAAATGCTCCTCATCATGATCCGGTAGAGCGCTCTGGAGCAGGGGGTGCTCCAATCCAAGATGGGGAGGGGCCTTCCGTGCGCGATTCGTCTCTCACCACAGGACCAACTGACGCCCCAAGACGATGTCGGTTGCCGCAGTGGATCTCACGGCTGGCAGTGCCTGTCCTCGCGACGCTCGGGGTGGTTCTTCTGCTGCTTGCGTGGCTTCGCGCGGATAACTCGGCACCCGCCTGGGATACCGCCGAGCACTACTCCCGCGCGCTTGTCTATCGGGGATTGCTCGGTCAGGCGGGTAGCGGCCCCGGGATCGCCGAGGTGATGGGGGTGGATCGTTACTACCCTCCGCTCGCCAAGATGGTCGTGGGCCTATTTCTGGTGCCGTTTCAGCCGACGATGGATAGAGCGATCATCATCTCCAGTTCCATCTTTCTTTTCCTCCTGTTTCTTTCTTCGTTTGCTGTTGCCGCCCGCGTGGGCGGACGTCGCACGGCGGTGCTGAGTGTGGTGCTGCTGGCCGTGCATCCTCAGGTGACCTACTGGTCACGCCTATTCCTGCTCGATGTGCCGAATGCCGCCATGGTGATGGTGTCACTCGCCGCAATCATGCGGTTCCGCGACCGGCGGGACCTCTCGTCCGCAGCTCTCCTCGCCGCAGCGGTTGCGGCGGGCATGTTGACCAAGTGGACACATGCCGCGTTCCTGTGTGGGCCACTGTTTCTTCTGTGGCGCAGTTCCCGATCCGGCCCGCTTCATGCCGCTGCCGTCGGGGCGAGGGGATGGGGCGCCGTGATCGCCGCTGCCACGGTCATCTGCTGTGTGTGGTACGTGCCGAACGGTGTCTCAATACTGGGCCAGATGGTCGTTGACGTGCTCTATGGGGCTGCAGGGCACGAACTTCCGTTCTTCTGGACCCTCGATGGCATCATCGCGCGAATGCACATCGTTCTATTCGAGTCATTTGGATTCATCCTGGTTGTGCTTGCGGGGGCGGGCATGCTTGTGTCACGTCGCGAAGCGGATGATGAGCGCCGTTTCAGCGTCACCGCGCTTGGCCTGGTGTTGGTTGGGCTGCTTCCACATCTTCCTGGCGGGAACCTTGACTCGCGTCTGCTTCTTCCCGTGCTGCCGGTGGTGACCATCCTGGCCGCATGGCGGTTGGTGCGGATTCGCATGCCTATCATTCGCTATTCCTGCATGGCGCTCTGCGTCGGTCTGATGGCGTCGTCGTCATTGTGCCGCACGTGGTTTCCCGCGATGGCCGCGAGTACCGGCTTTCGTGCCTCGGTCGCAGGGTTCGGGTTCCATGGCCCATGGTCCGATTCGTACCCGCCCCATGCATCAGACCCGTGGCAGGCGGCTTTGAGTGCGGTGTCACAACGTATTGTAAGCCTCACGCCAGACGGGAGCATGGCGCGTATTCGCGTCATTCCGGATCATCGGCATATCAACCGGCTAACACTCGCCGCCTGCCTCCTGGAGCGGGGATGCAGCGTCAACCAACCCATGCTTTTTGAAGACCGTCTGCCGGCGCCCGGAGCTTTTGCCGATGCCGACTTCGTCCTCGTGAAGGACATGACGGTGGCCGACATAGTTGCGCGACCGACAGAGACGGGGTCCAGATTGTGGAATGTACTTCGTACGGACTTCGTCGTGTGCGAGACGATCCCTTTGCCCGATGCCTCGAGTCTCTTCCTCTTCGAGCGAGAGACAGATCCAAGCGTGCAGGAATGCGATCTTGTGGCCATTACGCCGGTCTCTGTGGCGTCGGATGTGATGGTCACACACACCGGTTACGCCGTTCTCGATGGAACCAACGTGGAGGTCTGGGTGGCATTGCAGTGTACGCCCACGAAGCACGCCCAGCCGATGCGCCCGCTTTCATGGGAAGCCGGCTCCCCGCTGGGCCGACTCGTCCTGGGGCCACGCGGAAAGGGCAACTACAGGCTGCACGTTCGGCTGCAATGCGGACGGACGGTCAGCTACCGCGCGGTATGGCCCACTGGCGGGCGGCGCCCCCGTTCGCACTGGTTGCCCGGAGAAAGGACGCTCGTTTCTCTGCGCATGGAGGTGCCGGAAGGGGCTGCCGGTGAAATCAGTCTGCGGGTTGCGCTCGTAGAGGAGCCCTTCAAACTAGCCCTACGTGCAGATGTCTGTCCCGGTGCGCTCCCAGAGGACGATTATTTCTCTAGCCTCGACGTCATGGGAAGAACGAGACATGCCTTCTGGACGCAGCTCGTAGATCCGAAGCAATTCGTGGAGGTGCCCCTGGTGCATCTCTGAGTAGGGGGCAGGGAGAGGCAAAGTGCCATGCGGGTTACCGGCTGCGGGTGACTCCCCGGCGGGGGCAGAATTCGGGGATGACGCAGGTCGAGCAGTGCGGGCCGATGGGCGCGCAGAGGGTCTGACCGTAGGAGACCAGGTAGGAGTTCCAGGTCTTCCAGTAGCGTTTCGGCAGAATCTCCCTCAGCTTCATCTCCGTCTCAAGCGGGGTCTTCGTCTTCAGCAGTCCGAGCCGGTTGCAGATCCGGTGGACATGGACGTCGACACAGATGGCCGGTTTGTCGAACGCCATCGCTACGACCAGGTTGGCGGTCTTGCGTCCCACACCCGGCAGCTTGCAGAGCCCGTCAATCGTGCGGGGAATGACGCCGCTGAACTCCCTGTCCAGTGCACCGGGCAGTTCCTTCAAATGCTTAGCCTTGGTGTGGTGAAACCCGATAGGGAAGATCAGTTTCTCGAGTTGCTTGCGGGAAAGTCCGTCGAAATCGTGCGGATTCTCCACCACCTTGAAGAGCCGTCCACACACTTCGCTGGTGGTCTCATCCTTGGTACGCGCGCTGAGGATGGTGGCGACGAGAATGCGGAAGGGGTCCTGCGTCTCGATCTTGATCAGGTCGACAATCGGTGCCTTCTTCGACAAGTATTCCTTCTTGAGGCGACGGTTTACAGTTGAAAAGTCATCAGGGGTCATAGAGCACGCTTCTGTTTTTCCTGTTGTATCGTGCAGGTCGGCCTATAGTATCAACGCGTTCGACAGTTACGAGGGAAAATGAAGACAGATAACTTCTATATTACGACGCCGATCTACTATGTGAACGATAAGCCGCATATCGGGCACGCGTACACGACGATATTGGCGGACGTGTTGGCGCGCTATCACCGGTTGATCAATGTTCCGACTTGGTTCCTTACCGGTACGGATGAGCACGGACAAAAGGTGCAGCGGGCCGCCGAGGCCGCCGGAATGTCGCCGCAACAGCAGGCGGACGAGACCGTCGTACGCTTCCGGGAGCTCTGGGAGAAGCTGGAGATCACGAACGATGATTTCATCCGGACGACCGAACCACGCCACCAGGAGGTGGTGCAGAAGATCCTGCAGGATCTGTACGACCGCGACGAGATATACCGGGCTGAGTTTGAAGGGTGGTATTGCGTCACCTGTGAGCGCTTCTATACAGAGAAGGATCTCGTGGAGGGTACCTGCCCCGAGCCGGGCTGTGGACGGCCGGTCGAGCGGATCACCGAGCCGAACTATTTCTTTCGGATGAGCAAGTACCAGCAGTGGCTGATCGACTATATCGAGGCCAATCCAAAATTTATTCAGCCCGACTTCCGCCGGAACGAGACGCTTGGCTTCCTGCGCAAGGAGCTGACCGATCTCTGTATCTCGCGGCCGAAGAGTCGGATGGGGTGGGGCATCGACCTGCCGTTCGACTCCGATTTCGTCACCTATGTCTGGTTCGATGCGCTCGTGAACTATATCAGCGCCGCAGGTTATCTCTCGGACGATGCACGTTTCGAGCGGCTCTGGCCCGTCTCGTATCACCTCATTGGAAAAGACATCCTGACCACGCATACGGTCTATTGGCCCACGATGCTGAAGGCGATGGGCGTTCCCATGCCGGAGAGCATCTTCGCGCATGGCTGGTGGTTGGTTGGCCGCGATAAGATGAGCAAGACGGCCGGGAACGTGGTCAACCCGATGGAGTTTGTCGATCAGTACGGGGTGGACCCGTTCCGCTACTTCCTGATCACGGAGATGTCGTTGGGGCAGGATGCATCTTTCACCGAGGAGGCATTTATCCGCCGTTACAACACGGATCTTGCCAATGACTTGGGGAACATGCTCAGTCGCGTAACCAAGTTGATCGGGAGCTACTTCGACAGCGCGATCCCGACGCCGCAGGAGCCGGGCGAGGAGGAAGTGCACCTGCGCGCTACCACGCTGAAGGCGGCGGAAGCGCTCGTGGCGTCGGTCGACCGCATGCGTCCGGACCAGGGGCTCAACGGAATGTCCGCTGTCGTGCGCGAAGCGAACCGCTATATGGAGGCACGACAGCCCTGGACGCACGCCAAGTCGGAGGAGACGCGGGCGGACGCGGGAACCGTCCTGTATTACGCCGCCGAGGCGCTGCGCATTGTCAGCGGTATGCTCTACCCGGTGATGCCGGGCAAGATGGCGGAGCTGCGCCAGGCACTGGGGCTGCCTGCTGGAGACCCGATATTTGCGGATCTGCACGAGTGGGGACGGCTTGAGCCGGGCACACCCATCGAGAAGATGAAGATCCTGTTTCCCCGTATCCAGGTGCCAAAAAGGGAAGATGCGGTACCGGCGGCGAAGAAGGCGAAGCCCAAGCAGAAGGAGGCCCCCGTGGGAGTCGTTCAGATTGAATACGCCGATTTTGCCAAGCTATCGCTACGGACGGCACGTATTTTTGAGGTGGAGAAGGTTGAGGGCGCGGACAAGTTGTTGCGTCTCCAGATTGACCTCGGCGACGAGCATCGCCAGATTGTGGCGGGGATCGCTCAGCATTACGAGCCCGATACGCTGGTGGGTCGGAGCATTGTCGTGGTCGCCAATCTGAAGCCGGCGCGAATCCGTAAGATCGAATCGAACGGGATGCTCCTGGCCGCGACAGCCGGCGACCAGCTCCGCCTGGTCACTGTCGATGGCGATATGCCTGTTGGAAGCTCGGTGGGGTGAGTCGATGATTGAGAATGTCCTGCTGCTTATCCTGTCGGTTGGTACGATCGTGTCGATGACCCTGATCCTGCGATCGTTCTTCCGCAAGCTGGCACGGATCCAGGAAGAGCACTGGGTTGAGAAGGCCGGTGAAAGCACGCCGCGCTGGGCCCGCTTCCTGATGGGCAAGAAGAAGGGCGGACACTCGGCGCAAGAAGCTGCGGCGGCAGATGAGACGGAGAGTGGCTGACCATGACGGCGGAGCGCCAGAGTATCCGCACGCGCCTTGAGCAGATCGAGGTGCTGCCGGGGTGTCCACGTGATAATGCAGCCGTGATGTTGGAGCGGATTGGCGCGGCACGTGCGGACGGTGTCGAGCTGGTCATCTTTCCCGAAATGGCGATTCCCGGCTACCTGCTGGGCGATGAGTGGGAGCGCGAGTCTTTCCTTCGTGAGTGCGAGGCCTGCGGCGAGGAGATTCGGGCCGCATCTGACGGCATTGTCGTTGTCTTTGGCAACGTCGCCCTCGATCCGGATCGCCGCAACGAAGACGGGCGCATCCGCAAGTACAACGCCGCGTTCGTGGCCCAGGACGGCCAGTTTGTCGGTCCAGCCGGCTCCGACTACCCCTTCGTGATCAAGGCCCTGTTGCCCAACTATCGCGAGTTCGACGACAGCCGACATTTCTTCGATCTCAGGAAGCTCGCGATGGAGGAGGGGCAGTCCATGAACTCGCTCATTACGCCGGTCCCAACGCGGGTGGGGCCGTTGGGCTGCCTGATCTGTGAGGATGCGTGGGATTCCGATTACGCGCTTTCTCCGCTGACCGTGTTGGCCGAGAACGGGGCTGATATCTTCATCAATATCAGCGCGTCTCCTTACACACAGAATAAGAATCACAAGCGCAACCGCGTTTTTGCGGCACATACGGAACGGCTGAAGCGGCCGCTCGTCTATGTGAACAAGGTCGGCGTTCAAAACAACGGTAAGACCGTGTTTACGTTCGAAGGCGAGTCCTGCGTTTACGATGCACACGGTCACCACACTGAGTGTGGGGCACCGTTCGAGGCGGTGTCCCTGTCGCTCGACATACCGCTTGACCCGACGGCGACATTTGGGGAGCCGCTGGAGCCGCAAGAGGATTCGATCGAGGAAGTGCGGCTCGCCCTCGAGTTCGGCATGCGGTGCTTCATGCAGAGCTGCGGTATCGAGCGCGTGGTCGTGGGGGCTTCCGGCGGTATTGACTCGGCGGTGATGGCGGCGCTTCTCGGTCGTATCCTCCCTCCCGATCAGTTGCTGCTGGTGAACATGCCGAGCCGCTATAACTCGGATACTACCCGCAGCCTGGCCCGCGAGTTGGCTGAGAACCTGGGCTGCCTCTATGCCGAGGTGCCGGTTGAA
>JAOZSS010000008.1:28678-29470 GCA_029939545.1 Kiritimatiellia bacterium
AGGGCTGACAGCGCGCAGTCTCGATGGCCGCATCGAGCACGAGCTCAAGTTGAGCCCGCTCATGCTGGAGAACGTGCAGGCACGGGATCGGTCCTCGCGTATCCTTGCGGCAGTCGCCGCGGCTTTCGGCGGTGTGTTCACCTGCAACGCCAACAAGACGGAGGCCACGGTTGGGTACACGACGCTCTACGGCGATCTGGGTGGGTTCATCGCCTGCCTGGCGGATCTGTGGAAGGGAGAGGTCTACGCATTGGCGGAGCATCTGAATGCCATCAGTTCGCCTCCTGTCATTCCGCAAGGGTCGATCGACGTGGTGCCTTCGGCCGAGTTGAGCCCCGACCAGGCGGTCGATGAGCAGAAGGGCGATCCGCTGATCTATCCCTATCATGATTGCCTCTTCGCTAGCTGGGTGGAATGGTGGAACCGTGCCACACCGGAGGAAAACCTGCGTTGGTACGCGGACGGAGTGTTGGCTGAGAAGATCGGCTACGAGGGGCAGGTGCATGACCTGTTCCCTGACGCCACATCCTTCATTGCCGATCTCGAGCGATGGTGGAACCTCTACCAGGGCATGGGCATAGCCAAGCGCATCCAGGCGCCTCCCATCCTGGGGGTGAAGCGGCGTGTGTTTGGGTTCGATCACCGCGAGTCGCAGATCGGCCCACGCTACACTCGGGCCTACGAAGCGCTAAAGGCTGAGCTGTTGGGCCGTAGCCCAATACACGGCTGATGCGGCTCGCGGGGACGCTCGCCCTCCAGCCTGCTGCCGCCGGGTTGGGGTCAATCCTGGAG
>JAOZSS010000289.1 GCA_029939545.1 Kiritimatiellia bacterium
GAGCAACGCATCACCGGTCAGCGCCCGATTGGTGACGAGGTCGGCCTTGATCCGGGTGAGACTGGCGCTGTCGATTCCTTCTACCCCCTCTACTGCGGCCATGAGCGTCTCGAAGGTGAGCCCATCTGCGTCGAGGTAGTTGAGTTCGTCGGCAAGCGTTTCCCACGACGCCATCGCTTCACCGTCAATCTCGCGCGCCTTCTCAGCCAGCTTCACAAAACACTCATTGGGCTTACAGGTGTCCGTATTGCAGAGCTTCTGCTCCAACGCATCGACGGCATCCGTGAATTCGATCATCGCCTGCGGCATCCGATCGCTATAGCGGTCGTGAGCCTTGCGACGGATGCCTTCGGCCATATCTCGGCAGGTCAGCGTCGAGTTCGGATCGGCCTCCAATGTGAGGTAGGCCGTATAGGTGCCGCCAAAATGGTTGTTCAAGGCCCGGTCAGCCACGCGGATGGAGTGACGCTTGGTGAACCATTTCACCGGGTTGTCGTTTACCTGGATGCGGCTCACGCCTAGGATTGAGAAGGCGATCACGGCAATCGCGATCCCGATGATCAACCGTGCACGGCGATACGTTGCCTCGCCCAGCATACGCAGAAATCGATCCAGCCATCCGTTACGAATCTCGCAGTGAGCAGCATCGCCCGGCACCTCGCAGAGCTTGTGTAGACCCTTCTCCTTGATGAAGAGCGTGATGAAAGCAGGCACAAAGGTCATTGTCAGCAGCCACGCCAGGGCCACGCCGAAAGCGACATGCAGGCCGAACACACGGACAGGCGGGATCGGGGTTGTGGCCAGCGAGGCAAACCCGGCGATCGTCGTGAGCGAGGTGTAGAGCATCGGCTTGAAAAGATGCCCCACTACATGTTGCAGCGTCTTCCTCTTGTCGCCAAACTCACGGTAGGCATCGAAGAACTCGCTGAGGATATGTACCGCATCCGCGACCGCAATCGGCATCAAGAAGATTGCAATCATCGAGCTCATGATGTGAACATCGTACCCAAGGCCGATCAAAAGCCCCATCGTGCACACCACGCTCACCATCGCCACCAGCATCGGGGCAATGATGAGAGAGACGCGCTTAAAGAAGAGTAGCAGCAACAGGAAGATGGCAATGCCGGCCAGCGGCGCAGAGGTCGCCATCTGTTTCAGCATCTCCACGCCGAACGTGTCTTCGGCTACCGGCAGACCCGTGATGTGGACTTTGTTGGCCCGGCCCCAGTCTTGGGTCAGCTTTCGTACCACGCTCGCCACGTTGTAGCTGAAGGTCTTCTCGGCTATGGGGATGTAGATGCAGATCGCCTTTTCGTCTTCAGCCACTAGCGTGCCCTTGTAGAGCGGGTTGCCCATGGCGTCGTCGCGAATGACCAGCGCTTCAGCCTCGGTTTGGGGCACCTGCTCCATCAGGTACTCAAGCTTGAGCGATCCGAACGCCGCCTGCTTGATGTTGTCCACGACGCTGGGAGCAATCAGCTCGCGCCCGATGATGGCGCTGGAACCATCCTCCAGGAACAGTCGATTGGGATCGTGCCGGAACGCAACGTTCAGTGCTCGCGTGAACGGACTCCCGGGAACCAGATCGAGCGGCATGTATGCGCCCTCGGCGTCAATCACTTCGGGAACGCCGTCGGTGCCGGGCCTTAGGCTCAACAGTTGGCGCGTGAGCAGATCGATACGGGACAACGTCTCGACGTTGAAGACGCCCTGCGGGTGCTTCTCGTTGACGATTCCGACGATAACGAAGTCGTAGAGGTTGAACTTGTCCTTAACCTTGTGGTGGAAGACGCGGACGGCTTCGTCCTCAGAAAGCATGTTCTCCGGATCGTTGTCGAAGTGCACCTTGGGAAACTGTGACCCAAGCCCCACCACGAGACCTATCACAATCAGCAAAACCACCCAAGGGAACCGTAAGCTGAAGTTCGTCAATGCCAGTCGCTTCATCTGGTGTCCTCTTTCCTATGCCTACTCTAAAACAATGTAACGACGTATATATATCGTCTTTAATCAACACACAACAGTCAAACCCGTTACAACGGACATCCCCCGCCCCCACAGGGCGACATCCCGGAGCCGCAAGCACCCGCCGGACAAGCCCCTTCGGCGCACGGCAGCGCCGTGCTGCTATCCGTTGTGCTGAACGCAGAGAACTGTTTCACCGGCCCCGCCGCCCCGCACGTCGGGCACACCTCCGCCCCATCCGAAAGCGTCCGAGCCAAATGCTCAAACGCAACCCCGCACTTCCCGCAAACATATTCATAAATCGGCATCGGTATTCTCCTTTCCTTTCACATATACCCACCAACAGCCGAGCGGGTCAAGTCATGGCGCGCGTAGCGTTGAACTTAGAAGCTTATCCAGGTCGGCCAAGTCGCGGGGATAGACGGAGATCAGCCGCTTTCCCTCCTGCTGATAGAACATCTGCTTCTTGTACATGCTCATCTTGTACTTGGGCGTGTTGAGCCCCCACTACTCGATGGGTGTAACCGGTCTTCCGCTCTCACTCATGCGACTAAGCGCCCCCCATTT
>JAOZSS010000290.1 GCA_029939545.1 Kiritimatiellia bacterium
CCAGAGGGAGTCACCGGCGCCGGCGCCGGATGCGGCTGCGGCGATGGAGATGGGCTGCGATGCCGTTCTCGTCAACAGCGCCATTGCCAATGCGGGTGATCCCTCTGCGATGGGCCGCGCCTTTGCCGATGCCGTGACGACAGGCTATGCCGCACGCCAGGCAGGCTTGATGGCCCGACTCGACCACGCCGAGGCCACCAGCCCCCTGACTGCGTTTCTTTCAACCCCCGAGTAATCCTTCTTTGTGTTCTTTGTGCTCTTTCGCGGCTACTGCATGAATAATTTCCCTGACTGGTTAGATCCTGTGCCCTACATGGCACAGGTTGAGCAAGCGCAGCGGCGGGATGTGTTGGCGGCACTCGCGACGACACAGCCAACTATCGCCGAGTTTGCCACCCTGCTCTCCCCGGCAGCAACCGATGAGCTGGAAGCGCTGGCCCAGCGGGCGAAACAGCTGACGCGCGGTCACTTCGGCAATACGATTCAGCTCTATGCCCCGCTCTATCTTTCGAACTACTGCACGGGCGGGTGCTCCTATTGCGGATTCTCTTCCGATCGCAAACAGCCCCGGCACAAACTGACCGAAGCGCAGCTACAGACCGAGATGAGCGCGTTGCGCCAGATGCACATCGAGGAGATCCTGCTGCTGACCGGCGAGCGTACGCCCCAGGCGAACTTTGACTTCCTGCACAGTAGCGTGAAGGCGGCCGCCGCGCACTTCCCCAAGGTCACGGTCGAAGCGTTCGGCATGACCGAGGATGAGTATCGCGTCCTGAACGATGCCGGCTGCACCGGCATCACACTCTACCAGGAAACCTACGATCCTGTCCTCTACGAGGAGTGCCATCGTTGGGGCGAGAAACGTGATTTCGCCTACCGCATTGCCGCACCCGACCGGGCCTTCCGGGCCGGGCTACGTACCGTCGGTATCGGGGCGCTGCTCGGACTGGGCAATCCGATCGCGGAATCGATCAGCCTCTACCAGCACGCCATACACCTGATGAAGACACACTGGCAGGGCGGCATCAGCCTATCCTTTCCCCGCCTCCGCCCGGAGTCGGGTGGCTTCACGTCGCCTCATCCGGCGGATGAAAAGCGGCTGGCGCAGATCATCTTTGCATTCCGCATCTGTTTCCCGAACGTCCCCCTCGTCTTATCGACGCGGGAGGCGGCCGCATTCCGGGACGGCATGGCTGGGATCGGAATCAACAAGATGAGCGTTGCCAGCCGCACGACGGTTGGCGGCTACGAGAATGGCAGGGCTGAAGATGAAGGGCAGTTTGAGATTGATGATGGACGCGATGTAGAGACCTTCTGTTCTATGCTGCGCCAACAGCATCTTGAGCCTGTCTTCAAGAACTGGGACGCCGTGTTCCGTTAGCCATAACTACGCGATCGTCCAAGTGGCTACGCCCTGCTTGTCGCGATGCTTGCCATGCTGGTCGAACAATTCCGTGTCGCTTCGACGGACAGGTCCCTTGTGCGCTACAGCCCTGGGCTCGGGTATGGGAGTCAGTCCCGCCGGTCCATCATGGGTCGGCTGGCTCAGGTTTTGGATGTCCTGCTTGAGCGTCCACACCCATGCCGTGAAAAGCAGCGATATGCATACCGAGTTGATCAGCCCAATCATTGTCTTCCTCTTTCCTTCATCCTGCTTCGCCTTGCAACCGACCTCGTGAGCGGTCGGGTTCTCTAAATAATTAAGCACTTCCCATGCCAGCGCCCGATAGGCAGGCGAGATAGCCGCACTACCTAACGAATATCGTCGGCCAGCAATCATGCATATTCTCACAAATGAGAATCCAGCTCGTGTCGCACCGTGTTTCACGCTAGGAGCATGCAACATATACAGGGAGACGATCTAAGCTAGAAAGAGAGTCATAAACATGACTCTTATGGTCCTATTTAGATGTGAGATTGCTGAAATCAACACCAGCGGCCTGAAGGCGTTGCTCGATTCGGGCGCCAAGGTCTACGTGCTGGACGCACGCACCGGCACCTATGACGATGGTCGCAGGATCCCCGGTGCCAAGGCACTCGCCGCCAACGCGTTGGAGAAATCCGTACTACAATCCTTCAAAACCGTGTTTTTCCTATACGTTTCTTTCTCGCCCACAGACGACGAGTCTTTGCGCCTTTGCGCGAGAATCTCCCTCTCTCCCTCCCTATATCCGTGCTTTCCGTGCCTTCCGTAGTTCGCTTATCTCTCTTGGTTGCGGCTATGCCGCGCTATGGCGTCCATGGGCAGCGCCGGGTAGTCTGCGTGATCGACGACGTGCGAATGCCAGCTACCGAACTAGCCTGTGTCAGCGTCCGGAGTCACTCGGAGCGTCACACCTGCATTGCGCGATCGGTTCTCGGCAGGCACGAGTGTGCCACCCCCCGACTCGTAATCACCGTAATCGGCCGCCGAAATCTACTCTGAGACCCCGTTCAAAACTTCAGGCCCAGTACCGGCGAAAGACCAAGTCCTTCCCTGATCTGATCGCCCTGCTCAAAGCGGCCTGACACGCTGCCTGCAGCACAACATAA
>JAOZSS010000084.1 GCA_029939545.1 Kiritimatiellia bacterium
CCCTGTTTTCTATTTTTTTCCTCTCTCAGGCAGGAGCGGAAGACCGGTTACACCCGGGACCGACTCAGCGAGATCTTCCGCGCGCCCTTTGATTCGCAGGTGACATGGTTGTTCGATTGAGCCAAATATCGTGACACCAACGGCAATTCTGTGCTTACATTCATGATCTTGCGGGGCAATGGCGTTCCGCTCGACCAGCGAAGGTAGAGCCCAATGATCATTCGAAGAAAAGCCTATCCGCGTGGCGGACTGGTCGGGAACCCGTCCGACGGGTATTTTGGCAAGACAATTGCATTCAGTTTCCGCAACTTTTACGCGGAAGTCGTGCTCTACGAGTCGCCCGAAATCGAGATTTTACCCAACACACGCGACCACTCTGTGTTTAAGAGCATGTCCCATCTTGCCGAGGATGTGAGTCTCTTCGGTTACTACGGCGGAATCCGACTGATCAAGGCGACCGTCAAACGCTTCCATGACTATTGCCGCGACGCAGGGATCGAGCTGCCCATGCGTAACTTCACGATCCGGTACGATTCGAACATTCCCCACCTGGTGGGCCTGGCCGGCTCTTCCGCCATCATCAGCGCCTGCATGCGTGCGCTGCGCGCGTTCTTCGGGGTGACGATTCCGCGCCCCATCGAGGCCAACCTGATTCTTGGCGTTGAAACCGAAGAGCTTGGCATCTCGGCAGGGCTGCAAGATCGTGTGGCACAGGTCTATCGCGGGCTGGTCTACATGGATTTCGATCGCGAGCTGATGGAGCGCCAGGGCTGCGGCAAGTACGAGGCACTGGACCCGGCGTTGCTGCCGCCGCTGTACGTGGCCTACCGGTCGGATTTGTCCGAGGGGTCTGAGATCTTCCACAACGACATGAAGGAACGATTCAACCGCGGCGACGAAACGGTTATGGAGGCGGTCGACTTCTGGGCCGACCTGACACGGCAGGTCCGCGACATGCTGCTGGCAGGGGAGGGCGAGGCGATCGGTTCGCTCCTCAACGCGAACTTCGACCGTCGTACCTCGCTCTGCCGGATTTCCGATGGGAACCAACGCATGGTCGATGCGGCGCGGTCGGTCGGCGCGAGCGCCAAGTTCACAGGATCAGGCGGTGCCATTGTCGGTACGTACGACAACGAGAACATGTATGACAAGTTGTACCAGAAACTTAAATCCATGGGCATCACAGTATTGAAGCCGGAGATCACAGTGTCGGCGGGAGGATTGAATGAGCGTTAGAAGGGTTCCATGCAGGGAAGGGACCTCCCCTCCGTGCTTCCGTGTCTCCGTGGTTTGTTTTATTGGGAGGAGTGAATGAAAGTTAAGAAAGCGGTCATACCTGCAGCGGGATTCGGGACACGTTTCCTGCCTGCCTCTAAGTCGCAGCCGAAAGAGATGCTTCCGATCGTAGACACGCCCGTCATCCAGTACGTGGTGGAGGAGGCGGTGGCCTCGGGCATTACGGATATCCTGATGGTGATCGGAAAAGGTAAGCGTGCGATCGAAGAGCATTTCGACCGCAACTTCGAACTGGAGTCAGAGCTACAGGAGAAGAGTAAGGAGGCGGAACTGGAAACGATCCGCCGGATCTCGAGCCTGGCGGACGTCCACTTTGTCTGGCAAAAGGAGCTGAAGGGGCTGGGCGATGCCATTTACTGTGCGCGCCACCATGTCGGGCAAGAGCCGTTCGCGGTACTGCTCGGCGACACGCTCGTGCAGTCGGGATCGCCGGTCACACAGCAGCTCCTGGACGTATTCGATCGCTACCAGGAATCCGTCGTGGCCCTGGAAGAGGTCGAGCGGAGCAAGGTGACGCGCTACGGGATCATGGATGGCACGTGCATCACCGACAGCATCTACCTTGTGAAGGACTTCATCGAGAAACCGAGCGTCGAAGAGGCGCTCTCAAACTTGGCCATCGCGGGCCGGTATGTGCTGACACCCGACATCTTCGATCACATCGCCAACACCACGCGCGGCAAGAACGACGAGATCCAGCTCACCGACGCGCTGCGTCTACAGGTCGCGAAGCGTGCCTTTTATGGTCTCCGCTTCGAGGGTCGGCGCTATGACGTCGGAAACAAGCTCGATTTTCTGAAGACCAACATTGCCTTCGCCCTTCAGCGCGACGACATACGCGAGGCACTGTTGGCGTTTATGAAGGAAACGGTTGAACAGCCGAACAATCGAACAGCCGAACTGCGAAATACGAAGTAGAGAGAACCTGCAGCTGGAATCATGCGACACCCCAAAGCCCTAAAATGGGAGCGAAAGCTGAAGGCGCTTTTCCGCCGGATCGACGAACGACTGGAGGCGGAGTATGGCGATCGCTATCCGCTGCATCCGGCGCGGCCCAGGGAGGGGGCCACCGCGAATCCGAGCCATGACGGTCTGTTCAATATCGGGGCGTCCTTCTCCGGCGGCTTCGGTTCAGCACATGGCGCCGGCTACGTGGTGAACGTGCAGATGGTCACGCTTGAGCGCGTGGATGCCGACCTGCGCGAGGAGATCGAACAGCGCGTGGTCGAGGAGCTGAATACCGAGCTACCCAAAACGTTTCCCGATCGCCATCTCCAGGTCAGCCGCGACGGCCACACCTTCAAGATCCACGGGGATCTGAGCCTTGGAGAGGTGTAGAGAACCACGAATGGGCACGAAGAGGGGGGAAGATCTCGCGCAAAGACGCAAAGGCGCTAAGAAAGAATAACCGTTTCTCCTTCGCGCCTTTGCGCCTTTGCGCCTTTGCGCGATTTTCTCTCTTCTTAGTGTTTTCCTATCAACCGCAGAAACTCTGAGCGTGTGGCGGCGTCGTTGTGAAAGCTGCCGAGCACGGTTGAGGTGGTCATCACGGAGTTCTGTTTGCCCACTCCGCGCATCATCATGCAGAGGTGCTGGCACTCCATGACCACGCCGACGCCCTCGGCGCCAACTGTGTCCATCACGGCGCGCGCAATCTGTTCGGTCAATCGCTCCTGGATCTGGACGCGTCGGCCGAAGAGATCTGCGATTCTCGCCAGCTTGCTGATGCCCAGCACTTTTTCTTCAGCAATATAGCCGATATGGCAGCGCCCGAAGAAGGGCAGCATGTGATGTTCACACATACTGTAGACCTCGATGTCGCGCGCGATGATCATGTTGTTGGACTGGGCCTCAAATACCGCATCGTTGATGACGGTGTTGATATTCATCCGATAGCCCTCGGTGAGATACGACCAGGCGCGCGCCACGCGCTCGGGTGTCTTGAGCAACCCGTCACGGCCGGGATCTTCCCCGATCTCGATCAGCAATTCCTTAACCAGCTCGGAAACACGTGCTTCGTTCATGGCTTCATGTCCTCTTGGGTTCGCGCGATATCGACCTCGACAGTTCTGGCAAAACGCAGCGCGCCGGGCTTGGCGACCTTTACATCGGCGCGGCGGACGCGGGAATCTTCAAGGCAAATCGCGGCAATACGCTCGGCAAGTCGCTCTACGAGCAGGAACGAGGAGCCATCAACCATCGCGATGACGTTCTTCTTGATGGTCTTGTAGTCGACCGTGTCGTCAATGTCATCGGTCTGCCCGGCCTTGCGCAGGTCCGCATGCAGCGTGATGTTGATTACCACGTCCTGTTTCTCCCGCCGCTCCTCGTCATAGATCCCGATCACGCAGCGCTGCAACAGGTCGCGAATATGAATCTTATCCAACTGTTCGTCAGTCCATTTCATAGTCGTTTCTCCGCGTGGCTGCTCCTCCCTGTTGACGACACTTCGGAAGTAAGCATCAATATAGATATCGGCAAAGTCTTGTCAAGCGCATCTGCCTCCGGCGCAACCCTGCCCACCGCGTCTCAACGAGATTGAATTGCTTGTGGCTGTTGATGTGAGATAAGGTCTCTGGATGGATGCAAAGGACACATATGGGGACGGGTCTCGCCTGTTTGCTGCCCTCAAGCGCATTGACGAGCCTTCTATATTTGAATCGGCAACGGACGGCGACATCGTTATTCAACTGCTTTTCGACGATGAGGGGGCTTATCTTGATGTACTCGACAAGAAAGGTCGACCGCGCGAGATTGATCACCGGGCTTGTCGTGGCGCCATGCGTGATCTACTGAAGGCCATGAGCGCTGCGCGCCATCAACAAGAAGAGCTTCTGGGATGGGACTCAAGTGTCGAGCGCGTCTATCTGCATACACATGGTCATCTGTTGTGGCTGCTGCGGGATTGCGAAGCCCTCGTAGATGCCGATATGCAACGCGTGCTCTTTGTGCCCGGGCGTGTTGAGTTGTTGCTCGATTTTGTTGCAGACCCGTCGCGAAAACAGCCCTGGGTGATCGGTCGGCTCGTGCTGGTGCATGAGGGCGATGAAATTTCTGATCTCGACGCGTTCACGATTATCAACGAGACCCATGTGCTGCTTGATGGTCGAATCTATGAGACGAATCCTATCGGCGATAACTTTCGCCTGCTCCCGCTCTTCCGCGATGCCTTTCCTGAGTCGATGTTCGAGCGTTCGTTGTCCCTGTTGTTTTCACATTTCACCGGAATTGGAGTTCGGTATGGGCAGTATGATGTCGTGCATGGGGATGATATCCCCGCCGATACCTCGGTGGTCTTTCAGAAAGTGGATGAATCCGGAGCGCTTCACCTGGATCTACGGCATACATTGCCGCGTCTTCCGGTGGATTTTGTGCGAAATTACGATATCACCCGTCTCGCGGTGCTCAATGAGGCCGAACAAACAATTGTGGTTCGCCATGTGGTTTATGGGTCGCTTGCCAGCGAGCACAAACGCATGAATAGACTCCTCAGCCGCCACAGGAAGGCCCTGGATGCGACTGCGGAGAATCTACTGTTTTCCGACGGGAACGGTTTTGTGTTGGGACAGGATCTGGCGGCGCTGTTTCTGGGGCGTGAATTGTCCGACCTTGCGCAACGCTATACACTTTTGGGTGCGGAGGTGCTGAAGCCGTACAAGGTGAAGTCTGCCGTGCCGAAGCTGAAGCTCAACATGGGCTATGGCATTGACTTCCTCGAAGGTGACGCCGACCTCGAGATCGATGGCGAAACATTTTCTTTACTGGACGTTCTGGCTCAACACCGCAAGAACCGCTATGTCACTCTCAGTGACGGCACGCATGCCGTTATCAATTCAGAGTATCTCTCCAAGTTGAGTCGTCTGTTTCGCAAGCATGAGCAGGGCGTCAAGGTGTCTTTCTTCGATCTGCCGTTGATCGAGGATCTTATAGAGGAGAGCGCCGCTGAGACTCAATTTGCCAAGGCACGTGACGTATTTATGGGGTTCAATACCTTGACGCGAAAGCGACTGACCCCCCCGCCCATCAACGGCACGTTGCGCCCATATCAGAAAGATGGGGTCAAATGGCTCAACTACCTTCATGCTCATAACCTGGGTGGATGTCTGGCCGACGATATGGGACTGGGCAAAACGGTTCAGGCGATAGCCCTGCTCTCGCGCCTCTACCCCAAGGAGAAAACCCCCTCACTCCTCATCATGCCGCGCAGTCTGCTGTTCAACTGGCGAGAGGAACTGAAGACCTTCTGTCCGGAGCTGCGTCATTGCATTTTTCATGGCGCGGATCGCGATTTGGATGCCGCCATGGATAACCACCTGGTTCTGACAACCTACGGCATGTTGCGCACCAATATAGAGACGTTTGTGAAGCAGCGTTTCTACTATGTTATCCTGGATGAGTCGCAGGCCATCAAGAACAGCAATACGCAGACCACCAAGGCGGCGCTCATGCTGAAAGCGAAACATCGCCTCGCGCTGAGCGGCACCCCCATTGAGAATAATCTGGGAGAACTCTATTCCTTGTTCCGTTTCTTGAATCCATCCATGTTCGGCTCCGCAAACGAGTTCAACCGGGATTATGCAACGCCCATTCATCAACATGACGACAAGGAAGCCGCTCGCGAACTGCGCAAGAAGATCTACCCGTTCATTCTCCGCCGTCTCAAGCGTGATGTACTGAAAGACCTTCCCGACAAGGTCGAACAGGTGCTTTATGTGGAGATGAGCAAGCCGCAACGCAAACTCTACGACGCCAGGCGTCGATTCTATCATCAGACCATCAAGCAGCGCATCGCAGATGAGGGACTTCAGAAGAGCCGTTTCTTCATTCTGGAAGCGCTAATGGAACTGCGTCAGATTGCCTCCGTTCCCGAAGCCAAGAGCGAGGGCGCGATTCTCTCAACCAAGCGTGAGATCCTGATGGAGCGACTACAGGATGCCGTTCTGAATGGACACAAGATGCTGATTTTCACGAATTTTCTGGCGACGATTGAGTATGTGGCCGCAGATCTTGAGCAGCGCGGCATTCAACACCTGGTGATGACCGGTGCTACCAGCAACCGTGAAGCCTTGGTGAAGCAGTTTCAAACCAACGCCGAGATCAACGTGTTCCTGATGACGCTCAAGACCGGGGGAGTGGGCCTGAATCTCACGGCGGCGGATACCGTATTTATCTTTGATCCCTGGTGGAACACGGCCGCCGAGCTACAGGCCATTGATCGTACGCATCGCATTGGACAGGACAAAACCGTGTTCACGTATAAACTGATTGCCCGCGACTCTATTGAGGAGAAGATTGTGGAGCTTCAGAATCGCAAGAAACAGCTCTTCGACACGGTCATTTCCAGCGATGGTGCCGGACTTAAATCACTAACAGAAGCCGATGTGGATGACATCCTCGGATAGGACACACGATGCCCAATGAATCGGCCATAAGAGAGATGCTGCACGCGTCACTTGAAGATGTGTTTACCAAGCTCTATCCGGCCACGTTTCTGAAATGGCTCTTTAACGCCGGGCTGGAAACCATTGCACAAGCACACCCCGATAAGCTGCCGCAACTGGAGGCCTCACAGCGTTATGGAAAGGCCAGTGCGCCGAAGAAGACCTATCTGATTGAGCTGCTGCTTGCGGTGTTTCGAGATAAGGATATGCTCCGACCCTTATTCTATATCCTGCCCGAAGCCACGCGCAAAGCGCTTGCTGTGCTCACCTGGGAGGGTGTCACTCAGTTGGATCAGTTGGAAGCCATGGTGGGTGAAGCCGTGTGTGACCTGAACCCTCAGGAGCGCCGCTGGTATTACGAGCCCTTTCTGCTGCATAACGAGCATGGTTTTCTCGGCATTATCAGAACCCGCGAAAGACGCTGGAGGCACTACTCTGAACGTGACGATGCGCCCGAGAAGGAAGACCATTCTGCCGTGTTGCCCCGCTCAATACGTCGCGCCCTCAAGAAAGTGATTCCGGCGCCGCACGACTACAATCTGCTCCCATTGGATGAGATCAAAGACGGATCGATGCGGTACAACTGTGAGGGCGAGGCCGTACGAGATATGCAGCTTGTCGCGGAATACATCCAACAGGGGCACCTGAAATACACAAAAGCGGAGAAGATCACCAAGGGATGTGTCAAGGCGATCCGATCCATGACGCAGGGCGCGCCGTTTTTTCCAGACCCTGATGATCGTGATTTGGAATTGCTGCGCACGCGGCTCCTGGTAGGCGTCATGGCGTTCGCGGGAAATGACACACGTGAGAAATTACTGAAGAGCCCTGACGCACATCCTGTGAAGAAACTCTTCAAAACGGTGACGTCCGCTGTCCAGGTTTTTGACGAGGAGCTTCAGGATCATATTGGTCGCAAGGGGAGCGATTGGCTTCGATATGACCCCAAGGGCGCTGCAAGATTGCAGACTTTCTTTGCAAAGCTTCCGGCGGGCAAATGGGTATCCTTCCAGAATATCCAGAGATATCACGAATTGAGAGAGCTTGAGCCGACCCTCTTCCTTGATTCCGCCGAGGGCCTTGATGCACGAGTTTCACAACGCAAGGATTCGTGGGACAGGCGTCTGTACATTGATCCCGAGAACATCTTTGAGTTGGTGTGTGAACCTTTGCTGAAAGGCTATGCGTTCTTTCTTGCGGCGTTGGGGATGGCAGAGCTTGCATACGATCTCCCCTCACATCAGCGTTACACCCGCTCTGACAAGAACTATTTGACACCGTTTGATGGACTCCAGGGAGTGCGTTTAACCCCCTTGGGTGAATACGTTCTTGGAAAGCGCAAGACCTACAAACTCGAGAGTGAGGGCTTGACACATGCCGTGGTGGTTTTGGATATGGCGCGACTACTCGCAACCTGTCCGCAGGTAGATCCTCTTACTGAGCTGGCGATCAAGCAGTTTATGGAGACGATTGCCGCCGGGCGCTACCGGATGACACACAAATCGCTGCTGGGTGGCTGTGCTTCCAAAAAAGAACTAGAAGAACGTATTCAGCTCTTCCGCCGTGTTATCGCCGCCGAACCGCCTGCAGTATGGGAACGCTTCTTTGAGAAGAGTCTGAGTCGTATTGCGCCGCTCAATCCAGAGCCCGAGCGTGTCGTCTTGCGAATCGATGGTGACGATGAGATACGTCGTCTTTTCGCATCAGACCCCGTCCTACGCCAGCATTGCCTCAAAGTTGAAGGGCTTCGAATTGCCGTGGAGCGCAAAGCCCTGAAGACCATTTCCAAGCGCCTTCAACACTTCGGCTACCTCTGTCCGCTTTCCAGCATCCAATCCTGTCACGATGCTTCCTCGCGTTGAATCGCCATGATGCGCTGGATAATGGCGGAGGTGGAGAGTCCGCCAACCAGTTGGATGAGGCTGATGTGTCCACCACCCGCCTCAACAACGTCTCGCTCGATGCAGTCGGCTCCATACTCGGCGCCGTTGACGTGGATGTCGGGCTTGATTTGGCTCAACCACTCGCGCGGGTCCGTCTCGTCGAACAGAAAGACCAGGTCGACGCACTCCAGTGCCGCCACCATGCTGGCCCGGTCTCCTTCGCTGATGATCGGGCGCGAAGGCGACTTGTAGGCTCGCACCGAGGCGTCACTGTTGACCCCCACCACCAGCACATCGCCCTCTGCTTTGGCCTTTTCAAGAAAGGCAACGTGACCGGCGTGCATGATGTCAAACGACCCGTTCGCGGTGACGATGTTCTTGCCTTCAGCGCGGAGCGTGCCTATTCGCTCGATTGCATCGGCGCGTGTCACCACTTTGTTTTTGCTCGTACGATTCATCATGCTGCATCCATGGCGGCGGCATGGTGACACAAAACAGGAAGTTGGCAAAGGAGAAGATAGAGACCGCGCCCCCATACCGGTCACAATCCTTGTTGCACTCACCGCCCGGCTTCGGCACACTCTGCCACATGGCTATACGAAAGAGCGATGCGGAGGTCGGGTTGGTTAAGATCGGGAGCCGTGCCATAGGCGCAGGGCTTCCATGCTTCATCATTGCCGAGATGGGCCTGGGGCATGATGGGAGTTTTGGGGCGGCGCATGCCTTCATCGATGCGGTTGCCAGGGTCGGCGCGGATGCAGTCAAGTTCCAGACGCATATAGCTGAGGCGGAAGGCACGGCCGAAGAGGCTTTTCGAGTGAATGTCTTCCCTCAAGACGCCACACGGGGCGATTACTGGCGGCGAACCGCTTT
>JAOZSS010000291.1 GCA_029939545.1 Kiritimatiellia bacterium
ATGGCACACCTCGCCACCTGGTGGCAATCACTGGCAGCGAAGACTGCATGGCTTCAAGTGCCACCACCCCAAACGTCTCGGACTCATAGAAGGTCGGGAAGCAAAACACGTCAGCCTTGGCGAAAGCGTCCCACTTGGCATCGCCGGTCAGCACCCCGGGGGTATGGACGATATCTTGCAGCCCGTGGCGATGAATGAATGCCCTGCATGTTACTTCAAAATCAGGCGACCCGAAGCGGCCGGCTAGGGTCAGTTCAAAGTCGAGATGTCTGGCTCGGAGCAGCCGACAGGCTTCAAGCAGCATGAGTACGCCCTTGCTTTCGGCAAGAAGCCCCATGCACAGCAACTGCTTCACGGCGGCACCTCGGGCTGCGGCCGCATGCGAGTACATGGCCCAGTGGTCCTCGATGCCATACGGAATGATGACATCACGGGTAGCTCCAAGGTAGTTCCCGTCGTCAGGGTTAAGCTCGCTGAGGCGAATGGAGAGGTCCGGTTTGCGATAGGCCCTCAGCGCGAGCCGGTGGAGCCAGAGAGGGAAGGCCTCGAGCTGCTCAGAGAGGCCCCCTGCATGAAAATGGAAGGCCGTGTGCTTGAAGAACGGCCTGATAGCCAGGAGGATCGCGATATCGCGGTAGATCCCATTGCGCGAGTGGCCGGCCGGTGGGTAGTAGAGCGTGGTGCAACCGTGCCTTATCCGCGCCGCTAAGGCCTTGGCGATCACAACGAAGAGATGAAACACCTTCCCGGCTTGAAAGGTGCCCATCTCATCAGCGCGCCGCGAGAACTTCATGGGAACGTGGAACATCCTGACGCCCGAGTCCGGTGCTCGAAGCAGGTTCTCAATCATTATGGACTGCCCGCAGTAGGGCGGGGGAGTCTGTCCAACAACGAGGACGTTAGTCATTATCCCGTACTTCCACTAGCGGTCCTCAACCTGTTGATCTTGCGGCTTCATGTTGAATACGTGCGTCTGCCATGGCTCATAGCCAGGACTCTACGGTACCCCTCCATGAGTGTCTCCACATGCTTGTCCCAGGTAAATCGTCTGGCATTCATGTAACCTTGTGCGATAAGCGATTCACGCAGATCTCTCTTAGACCTGAGCTGCATGACACTTTCGATAATTCCATCCTTGGATGTAGGGTCATGGTAGAGTGCAGCATCGCCGCCGATCTCTGGAAGGGACGCGGTATTTGACAGCACGCATGGCAGTCCGCATGCCTGGGCCTCCAGGGGAGGGAATCCGAACCCCTCGTAGAGCGAAGGCTGGAGCAGTACGTCACACACATTGTATATCTCAACCAGATCTTGCCTTGAGGCGAATCCGCATTCAACAACTGCGTCCGTCAAACCCAGTTGCCGGACCAGATTTGCGTAGGCACCCGTGGTTACCGATACACCTACCTTCACCAAGAGGATGGGCACACCCTCTTTTCGCAGCTTTGATAGGGCATGAAGGAGTCCTGAGATATTCTTTCGTTTGGTTGTGCTGCCAACGTGCAGGGCAAGGAAGTGTTGCTTGGACAGTACATTGAGATGAGCTGCGCATGGACTGTAGGTGTGATCCGGGGGGAGTGGCCCAAATGCGTCATCGATCCCCAGGTAGTTCACAACGATACGGTCTGGCGTGACACCAAGCAGATTCTGAATGTCGGCGGCCGTGTGAGCGGAATCGGCAAACACCAGCGAGGCACGGCGTATGTGTTGCACACGTTGCTTCCATCGACGGAGCTGTCCGGCTGATAGCTCCGTAACGTGATATTCGGCCAGGTCATGGCATGTGATGAGTCCGTGGTGGTTCCCGGGAAGCAGGTACGCATAGAAATGGTCCATGATATGCGCCAGTGCCATGGGATCTTGCCGC
This sequence comes from Kiritimatiellia bacterium, assembly GCA_029939545.1. Classification (GTDB taxonomy): domain Bacteria; phylum Verrucomicrobiota; class Kiritimatiellia; order UBA8416; family JABMPJ01; genus JABMPJ01. The sequence goes on from JAOZSS010000291.1 coordinate 1,868, forward strand.
CTGAGCATACGCTGAACAAGCATGGGATAGGTGGTTCGTCGTACGAGTGCGCGTACGACTCTTGAATGGACATAGGCACCCACGGGTGACAGTCGCTGGACCATAAACGAGTCCGCATATGTTCTAAGCCCTGCTTCTACCCCGTCGGTATATACATCTATACTGGTCCAGCGGTCCGAGGGAAGGCAGGACGCAAGAAAGACGGTGGGGATGTTGTCTGTAACTTTTATCATTCAGGCCCTGCCTTCTTGGCCCTTTCGCCGTGTTGCCATGCCTGGGACCGGGTGCGATAGAGCTTCAGCAACCAAGTTTTGGGAATAAGTATGCGAAGGAGCGCAGTGCATCCGAATCTAAGGTAAGGCAAGCAGAACAGCACGTATCCCCAAGGCCCCCAATGCCGTACGCAGAAACGACGGTATATGGCGAATCCGTAGGTCGTGTTTCGCGTCGAGAAGCTCTGCCAAATGGAGCGGGAAGATTCCTCGCCAAGAAGCCATGACACCTTGCGCTGTGCAGGCTCGAACCCGCTATCACAAGATGCCGCACCCACCACCTGCACAGAGAAACCGGCTGCTCGCGCGCGGAGCCCGTAATCGGCATCAGCGGGGTCCATGGGGAAGGTGTCACCATCTGGGAGCCCAAC
>JAOZSS010000009.1 GCA_029939545.1 Kiritimatiellia bacterium
GCTGGAGCGTCACATCCGGCCATTGTGGTTAGGCTGACCGATTTTCTTCCACTAGTTCAACCCTCAGCTGAGGAGTCATCCATGAAACCGTTGATCGATGAATTCACCTGTCCGGGAAGTGCATATCGCGGGAAGCCGTTCTGGGCGTGGAACGGGAAGCTCGAGCCGGGTGAGCTGCGGCGCCAGCTGCGCGTGATGAAGGAAATGGGGCTGGGGGGCGGCTTCATGCATTCGCGCGTGGGGCTGGGTACGGCTTATCTCTCGGACGAGTGGTTCGACTGTATTCGCGCCTGCATCGACGAGTGTAAGAAGCTCGATATGGAGGCTTGGCTCGATGACGAGGATCGCTGGCTCTCCGGCGCGGCGGGGGGTCTTGTCACACAAAACCCGAAATACAGGATGCACCGGCTGGTCTGCAATCGCTACGAACGCGGCGAAGGGTTCAAGTGGCAAGAGGCAACCCTCGCTGCTTTCACTGCAAGCGTGAGCGGCAACACAGCATCGAACGTCAAGCGCGTTAAGCGCGGGGCCGTGCCTATGGGGCTGACCGATAGCGCATGCGTGCTCGAGTTCTGCGACCAACCGATGGCCTGCACAAGCTGGCACAACGGCTACACCTATCTCGACACGATGGACCACGAGGCCGTGCGCGAGTTCATTCGCGTGACGCACGAGGCCTGCCGCGAGCAATGCGGCGACGACTTTGGCAAGACGGTGCCCGGTATCTTCACGGACGAGCCGAACTATGGGCATGAATGTCCTGACAATGGGTACGCCCATGGCGCTGCCCCGTGGACAAGGTTCTTCCGGCGCACGTTCCGCGAGCGCTACGGATACGATATCATCGCGCACTTGCCCGAGGTGTTCTTCAATATCGAGGGACGCGAGTTCCCGCGCGCGCGATACCATTTCTACGACTGCGCCACGTTCCTGTTCGTCGACGCCTTCGCGCGCCAGATCGGGGCGTGGTGCGAGGCCAATGGACTGCAGCACACCGGCCACACACTCATGGAGGATACGCTCTCCTCGCAGCGCCACGCCGTGGGGAATGCCATGCGCTTCTACGAGTATATGCAGGCGCCGGGGATGGACCTGCTGACCGAGAAATGGCGGATCTATGACGTGGCCAAGCAGGTCAGTTCGGTGGCACGCCAGTTTGGACGCAAGTGGCGTCTGACCGAAACCTATGGCTGCACCGGGTGGGACTTCCCGTTCGCCGGACACAAGGCGTTGGGCGACTGGCAGGTGGCGCTCGGGATCAATCTGCGCTGCCAACACCTGAGCTGGTACACGATGGCCGGCGAGGCCAAGCGCGACTATCCGGCGGGCATCTTCGATCACTCGCCCTGGTGGCCGGCCTACCGCAAGGTGGAGGACTATTTCGCGCGCGTGCTCTCCGTGATGACGCGTGGTGAGGAAGTCCGCGATCTGCTGGTCATCACGCCGATCGAGAGCGCCTGGACAATGCTGGGCGACGATGACGCTGGTTACGACCAGGCGTTGATCGATCTGCGCGATAAGCTGCTCAAAGCGAACATCGATTTCGACTACGGCGAGGAAGAGATCATGAGCCGGCACGGGTCGGTGCGGGGCAATGGCGCCGAGGCGCGCCTGCGCATCGGGAAGGCCGACTACACAACCGTGCTCGTGCCGTCGCTGATCACGATCCGCTCCACCACGCTCAAGTTGCTGGGCCGTTTCCTGAAGGCCGGCGGCCGCGTGATCTTTGCGGGCGCCCCGCCGCGCTTCGTAGATGGCGAGCGCACCGACCGTGCCGTGGCGTTCGCAAGCGCCTGCGAGAAGGTGTCGGTCCGCGGTAGAGCATGGGTTGAGCGGCTGGCGCATTGCCGGCGCGTATCGATCACGGATGAGGCGGGTCGGCAGATTGCCCCGGTGCTTTCGCTGCTGCGCGAGGACAAGGACAACGCTTACCTTTTCGTCTGCAACACCGGTCACAGCGCCGCCCAGTTCAAGCGGGCTCAGATGGATGATGTGTATGTCCGCGACCGGCGTGAGGCATTTGATAGTGTCCGGATTGAAGGCTTGGAAGGCTTTGCCGGGCATCCGGTGGAGCTGGATCCTGAGACGGGCCGCGAGTACGCGTCCAAGGCAAGACAAGTTGGCGAAGGCTGGCGTATCCAGACCAATCTTCCCGCGCTGGGAAGTCGCCTCTTCGTTATCCCGCGGCGCAAGCAGCGTGCGCTTCCCGAGCCCCGTCCGCGCTTGAAGCCCGTTTCGGAGAAGAGCCTGACGGGTTCGTGGAACTACGAATTGACCGAACCCAACGTGTTGCTGCTGGATTGGGCGGCGCTGCGAATGGGCAAGGGGCGCTGGCAGAAGCCGCAGCACATCCTCCTGGCCGACTATGCCATCCGCGATGCACGGGGCATTCCGCGCCGCGGCGGACAGATGGTACAGCCGTGGGCATGCGAGAAAGAAGCGAATCCGATCACCACACCGGTGGCTCTGCGCTATACGTTCGACGTGAAGACGCGTCCATCGCGCGAGCTTTTCCTGGCCATGGAACAGCCCTGTCACTGGACAATCAGGCTGAACGGAAATCCGGTCAGCACGGACGCGCACGCGGGGTGGTGGGTCGACCAGTCCTGTCGCAAGCTCCCGCTCTCATCGGCGATGCTTGTCGAAGGCAAGAACGTGTTGGAGATGACGTGCGACTACAGTGCCGAAGGCCCCGATCTCGAGCATGTCTACCTGTTGGGCGATTTCGGGGTAAAGCTGGTGGATCATCACCCCGTGATGACCGCGCTGCCGACGAAGCTGCGCGCGGGCGACTGGGTGCGGCAGGGATTGGCCTTCTACTCCGGCAGCGTTATCTATCGACGCAAGCTCAAGGTCGGTGCACTGCGTAAGCGGCAGCGTTTGATTCTGCGCGTCCCGGATTACAAAGGATCTGTCGTTCGCGTGTGGGGTGGGGGAGCCGAGGCCGGGCTACTTGCCTGGGAGCCCAACGAACTGGACGTGACGGAGCAGGTGAAGGATGGTGTCCTTGACCTGGGCATTGAAGTCATCGCCCACCGCCGCAACTCGCACGGTCCGTTTCAGCTCAAAGACCGCTGGCCTGCCTGGCACGGTCCCGCCCAGTTTGTGATCGAACACGAAAAGACCCCGTGCTACTACACGGTGCCGTGTGGTTTGCTTAAGCCTCCAACTCTTGAAACGGCGGTTTGAGTTGTGATGTCGTCGCGCCCCCACCGGAGGGGCAACCCCGGTGGGGGCCAGGGAACAAGAAGAATAGCTTAGTACAACATGGGAGGACGCTATGCTGAAGGGAATCGATCCGATTATTAGTCCAGAGCTGTTGAAGCTTATGGCCGAGATGGGACATGGGGATGAGTTGGTGTTGGCGGACGCGCATTTTCCGGGGAACACGTTCTGCCCGAAGAACGTGTTGCGTGGGGACGGGCTGCAGATTCCCGATCTGCTCGCCGGGATCTTGCCGTTGCTCGAGCTGGACAGCTATGACGATCCGCTGATCATGATGGCCGCGGTTGAGGGCGATGAGCTGGACCCGCAGGTGGAGACCGACTACATGGCCGCGATCCACAAGACGGTTCCGGATGCAGCGGCGCCGATCCGGATCGATCGCTTCGCCTTCTACGACCGGGTTAAGACGGCCACCGTCTGTGTCATGACCGGCACCACCGCCAAGTACGGCAACATCATCCTGAAGAAGGGCGTGACGCCCTGTTAGCAGGAATCAGGAGTCAGGAATCAGGGGTCAGGAGACAGGGGGTACGGCTGTTCCGTGCGTAGCCCTTTCACAGCCTTACTGACTCCTGATGCCTGACTCCTGATGCCTGACCTCAGGCAAACTCGATCTTAAAGCTGATGACGTCGTCGTGCGGTGTGCTTGTCACGTGAGAGTCGCTCTTCTGGAAGACGTGTTGCATGGCGCGGTTGTCGCGCAGGACCTCGGCCGTGAATCCGCCGATACCGTTGCGGCGTGCGATGGTGGCGAGGTGGCGGAGCAGGAATGATCCGATACCCCGGTTCTGCCATTCGTCCCGCACCACGAAGGCCACTTCAGCCCGGTTCGTCTTGTCGTCTAGATAGTAGCGGCCTATGGCGATGATCTCCTCGCCCTGCGGGGCGGGCATCGTGGCCACAATGGCCACATCGGCGCGATGGTTGATGAAGACGAAGTCCTGGATCTGCTTGTGCGGAATTACGCGTGCGTTTGACAAAAAACGGTAGTAAATCGTCTCCTGCGAAAGCGCGTAGAACAGATCCTTGGTGGCCGGCACGTCGGTCGGGTGAATCGGCCGGAAGTTGACCTGCGTGCCGTCGGACCCGACGTAGGTGGTCTTGAACTCTGGTGGTCCCACAACCAGCTTGTCGCCGACGTCGGCCAGCTCGGGCCGCACGTACTTGGCTTCGATGGCTTCCTTGAGCAGCTCAGCCCGGAAGTCCGGGTGCGCCACTGAGATCAGGGCGATGGCGCGCTCCATGACGCTCTTGCCGTGCAGATAGGCGATACCGTGCTCGGTGATCACGTAATGCACATCGCCGCGCGTGGTGACCACGCCGGCACCCGGTTGAAGGTTGCAGCAGATGCGAGAGACGGTGCCGCCCTTGGCGGTGGAGGGGAGGGCGATGATGGCTTTGCCGCCGTGCGAGCGGGCGGCGCCACGGTTGAAGTCCACTTGTCCGCCGATGCCGGAGTAGAACTGGTTGCCGAGGGAGTCGGCACAGACCTGGCCGGTCAGGTCAATCTCGAGCGCGACATTGATCGCCACTTGCTTGTGCTGCTGGCCGATGATGAACGGGTCGTTCACATACTCGGTGGGGTGGAAAGCAAAGGTGGGGTTGTTGTCGATGTAGTCGTAGAGTTTGCGTGTTCCGACACAGAAGCTTGCCACCACGCGGCCGCGGTCGAGTGTTTTGCGCTCGCCCGTGATGACGCCCTCTTCGATAAGAGGGATGATCGCATCGGTCAGCATCTCGGTATGGATGCCGAGCTCCTTCCTGTCATGCAGATATTCGAGAACCGACTGCGGGATCTCGCCGATACCCAGCTCGATCGTGGCGCCATCCGAAACAAGCGAGGCCACGTAGGACCCGATCTTCCGGATGTTCTCGTCCGGCACCGGGATGGGCACTTCAATGAGCTCGTTGTCGACGGGTACGAGGACGTCGATGTCATACACATCGATTGAGCTGTCGCCGAGCGTGCGCGGCATGCGCGGGTTTACCTGCGCGATGACGAGGGTCGCATTCTCGGCGGCGCTTTTCACGATATCGACCGAAATGCCGAGACTACACATTCCGTTGGCGTCGGGCGGTGAGACCTGGATCAGCGCGACATCCAGCGGGAGCTGGCCCGAGCCAAACAGCCGCGGGATGTCGGAGAGAAAGATGGGGGTGTAGTCCCCCATACCTTCCTGAATGACGCCGCGCACGTTGCTCGAAATAAAGAGGCTGTTGACGCGGAAGTTCTCGGTCATTTCCTCGACCGCATAGGGCGCATCGCCGAGGCCGAGGAAGTGGATGATCTCGGTGTCGACGAGTTGTGCGGCGCGAGCGGTGAGCGCATGCACCAGCTCCTGCGGGTGGGCGCAGCCGGTACCGACGAAGACGCGCTGGCCGGGGCCCACCTGCTTCGTCGCCTCATCCGGCGTCGCGATCATGTCCGCGTAAGTGTCTTTCCACTTGGCGTCCCACGTCTGTTCTTTATTCATGTTATTTGCCCTCCCTTACGGAGAGTGTAATTCGTGCATCGGCGGCGACGGAGTCTTGGCCGACGTGGCCGACGATGAACGGGTTGATGTCCATTTCTGAGATCTCGGGGAAGTCCTGTGCCAGTTGGCTGATCCGCTGTAGCGCCGTGGCAATGGCATCGATATCGACGCTGGCCTGGCCGCGCACACCTGTGAGCAGTTCGAACGAGCGGGTCGTCTGCAGCATTTGCAGCGCCTCCTCGTTTGTGATGGGGGCGATATGGAAGGTGACGTCCTTCATGACTTCAACAAAGATGCCGCCCAGTCCGAACATCAGCATGGGGCCGAACTGCGGGTCGCGGGTCATGCCGAGGATGACTTCGCGGCCGCGGCCGCACATCTTCTCGATGTAGACGCCGTTGAGCTTGGCATCGGGCGCGCGCTGCTGAATGCGCATGATCATCAGGTCAAAGGCATCGCGCACGGCGTCGGCTGTGGCCAAGTTGAGCTTAACGCCGCCCATGTCGGATTTATGAATGATATCGGGGGAGGCGATCTTCATCGCGAGCGGGTAGCCGATCTTTTCGGCCGCCTCTACGGCCTGATCGGCGGTCAGCGCGATGGTGCCGGCCGGGACGTTGAAATCGTAGGCGCGCAGGACGTCCTTGGCGGCGGCCTCACCGACCTGCAGCTCATTCGTACGCACATGGCGGCGAATGATGCGTTCCACGCGGCGGCGGTTGACCGGGAAGCGTGTGATGACGCGGGGCGGACGACGCAGCCATTCGGCGTAGTCGACCATCGCCTTGAGGGCGGCCACGGCGCGTTCCGGAGCGGGGTAGTCCGGCAGGTTCGATGCCACCAGTTCTTCGCGGCCAGGCGTCACATCAGCGCCACCCATGAATGAGACCAGGATCGGCTTTTCATTGCGCGTGTTGCTTTCGATGGCACGTGCGGTTTCGAGCGGGTTGGTCATGGCCTGCGGGGTGAGGATCACGATGATGGCGTCGACCGAGTCGTCATCCTGCGCGGCGTTGAGTGCGTCCGCGTAGCGGCCGGGATCGGCGTCGCCGAGTACGTCGATCGGGTTGCCTACACTGGCGGCAGCGGGGAGTTTCTTTGCCAGGGCGGTTGCGGTGCTGCCGGCCAGAGTTGTGACCTCGAGGCCGGACAACTCGACCGCGTCGGCCGCCATGATGCCGGGGCCGCCGGCATTGGTGATGATGGCAACGCGCCTGCCTTTGGGTAGCGGCTGCATGGCAAACGCGGTGGCAAAGTCGAACATGGCTTCGAACGTATCGGCGCGGATGATGCCGGAGCGCTTGAAGGCGGCGGCGTAGCCGGCGTCGGCGCCAGCGAGGCTACCGGTATGTGAGGAGGCGGCCTTGCCGCCTGCGGCGGTGACCCCGGACTTGAAGATCACGACTGGCTTGCTGGCGGTGGCCATCTCGGCGGCCTTGATGAAGGCGTCGCCGGCGACGATGCTTTCGAGATAACCGACGATGACCTTGGTCTCGTCATCTTTCCCGAAGGCGGTCAGAAAGTCGGTTTCGGAGAGGTCGGCCTTGTTGCCCATACTGACGAGCTTGGCCAGACCGAGGTGGCGCTCGCTGGCCCAGTCGAGGATGGCCGTACAGAGGGCGCCGGACTGGGACATGATTGTAATGCCGCCGGGTTTGGGCATGTGCTTGGCAAACGAGGCGTTCATCTTGTGGTGGGCGTTGATGAGCCCGAGGCAGTTCGGACCGAGGAGGCGGACCTCACGTGCGGTGCAGTAGGCGGCCAGCTCGGATTCCAGCTTGGCGCCCTCCTCGCCGACCTCCTTGAATCCGGCTGTGATGATGGTCACGGCTTTGGCTCCGGCCTCGATGGAATCGACAACGGCCTGGCGCACGAACTTTGTGGGGACGGCGATGACGCTGAGGTCTATCTTCTTGCCGCTGGTCTTCAGATCGGGGTAACAGGGCAGGCCCAGTACCTTGTTTGAGGTGGGGTTGATCGGTACAATGTCGCCTTCAAATCCACCTTCGATCAGGTTGGCCAGAATCTCGTATCCGACCTTCCCGGGTGATCTCGAGGCGCCAATCACGGCAACGGCATCCGGTTTCAGAAGTGCTTCTAACATAGGAACTCCAACGGTTCATCGTGGGCCATAAAGCCCCATTTCTACGCAGCGTGACGGCTATTCGCGGGCCAACTGAAAACGGCGTAGCATACTCCTCTGCCCGCAGGTTTCAAGCAATGAAACGGTCTGAATGTGATTTAATATAATCACAAACAATCTTAAATAATCACAAACGGATCAAAAAAGATCATTCAGTGTCGATTCGGGCTTGCAGTATAGGGCCAGTCCATATATTGTGCCTGCTTTCCTGCCATCAGGCGGGTCGAGAGGGATGTGTATTCAATAGGGAAATAGGGACGTAATCACCTAATTCAACAGAGAGGTAGAACCATGTCAGAAGAGATCACCGCCCCTGTGGGCAACAGCTATCCGCCCCCGGCCGATTTCGCCGCTGCGGCGCACGTATCGTCAGAAGCGCAGTACAACGAGATGTACCAGCGTTCGATCAGTGACCCCGAGGGATTTTGGGGTGAGATCGCCAGTGAGTTCGAGTGGAAAGAAAAATGGTCCAAGGTCCTCGACTACACGTTCGAAGGCACTGTTGATGTGAAGTGGTTCGTCGACGGCAAGACCAACCTCTCCGTCAACTGCCTGGATCGCCACCTCGCCACCCGTGGTGACCAGACCGCGATCATCTGGGAAGGCAATGATCCTTCCGAAGATTCCAAGCTGACCTATAAGGAACTGTACGAAGAGGTCTGTAAGTTCTCCAACGCCCTCAAGGCGATGGGTGTCGAAAAGGGCGACCGTGTCTGCCTTTACCTGCAGATGGTGCCCCAGGCCGCCGTGGCCTGCCTGGCCTGTGCCCGCATCGGCGCGGTCCATTCCGTGGTCTTCGGTGCCTTCAGTGCCGACGCCCTGCGTGACCGCATCCAGGACTCCGCGTGCAAGATCCTGGTCACGCAGGATACCGCTCTTCGCGGCGCCAAGACTGACATACCGATGAAGACCAACGCCGACAAGGCCTTAGCCGCCTGCCCGAGCATTGAGAAGTGCATCGTGGTCAAGCGCACCGGCCACGAGGTGCCGATGACCGAAGGCCGTGACGTCTGGTACGCCGACACCATCGCCAACGAGCCCGCCGAGTGCGAGCCCGAGTGGGTCGATGCGGAAGATCCGCTCTTCATCCTCTACACCTCCGGTTCAACCGGCAAGCCCAAGGGCGTGCTGCATACGACCGGTGGCTACATGGTCTGGGCGGCCACGACCTTTAAGAACATCTTCGATTACCATGATGGTGACATCTGGTGGTGCACGGCCGATATCGGCTGGATCACGGGTCATACCTACATCGTGTACGGTCCGCTGGCCACGGGTGCTACTTCGATCATGTTCGAAGGCGTACCGACCTACCCGGATGCCGGTCGTTTCTGGGACGTGTGCGACAAGCACAAAGTGACTCAGTTCTACACGGCGCCGACCGCCGTCCGTGCGCTCATGCAGCAGGGCGAAGCGCCGATCGCAGCACGCGATCTCTCAACACTCAAGTTGCTGGGTAGCGTTGGTGAGCCCATCAATCCGAACGTATGGCACTGGTATCGTGAAAACGTTGGCCACGGCAAGACGCCTGTGGTGGATACGTGGTGGCAGACGGAGACCGGCGGCATCATGATTACGCCGCTTCCGGGCGCTCATACGCTCAAGCCTGGCAGTGCTTCACGTCCGTTCTTCGGTGTTGAGCCTGTTATTCTTGACGATGACGGCAAGGAAGTGCCGCAGGGCGAGAAGGGCAAACTCTGCATCAAGAAGCCATGGCCTGGCATCCTGCGTTCGCTATATGGCGACCATGACCGTTTCATCCAGACCTACTTCGGCACCTACAAGGGCTACTACTTCACAGGCGACGGCTGTCGCATCGATGAAGACGGTGACTACTGGCTGCTGGGTCGTGTTGACGACGTGATCAACGTGTCGGGTCATCGCATGGGTACCGCTGAGGTCGAGAGTGCTCTCGTGAGCAATCCGGCTGTGGCCGAGGCCGCTGTGGTTGGCTTCCCGCACCAGATCAAGGGCCAGGGCATCTACGCCTACGTGACCTTGAAGGCCGGCAACGAGTATACTGATGAGCTGAAGGGCGTGCTGGTGAAGCATGTTCGTGGCGAGATCGGACCGATCGCGGCACCGGATATGATCCAGTGGGCCCCGGCGCTGCCGAAGACTCGCTCGGGCAAGATCATGCGCCGTATCCTGCGCAAGATCGCCGAAGGCGAAGCGGATTCGATCGGTGACGTCAGCACGCTGGCCGACCCGAGCGTGGTGGAGCATCTGGTGGCTGAGTACAAGCCTCTGAGCTAGATCGCTCCGGAGATTAGAAATCGAGTCGGCCCGGTGCGGCACCTGTCGCACCGGGCCAACATATGAAAGGGAGGACCGCATGTCCGAAGTAGCAGCAGATGGTGGCGTGAGCCAAGTGAATCATGGTTGGCGGGTCACAATGGCGGGATTGGGTATCAATCTCGCATTGGGTGTCTTGTATAGTTGGAGCATTATCAGTGGCGAGATTGCGAAGGCGGGATGGGCTTGGTCCGACTCGGCCTCTGCCAGGGCGTTGCCCTATTCGATCGCCTGTTTCGTGTTCTGTCTGATCATGGTGCCCGCAGGGCGCATGCAGGATAAGTTGAGCCCGAAGATCGTGGCGACAATCGGCGGCATTCTGGTAGGCGTGGGTATGATCCTGGCTAGCAGGTGGAATGCGACCACAAGCAATTTCGGATATGTACTTGGCTTTGGCGTCATTGCGGGTGCCGGCATTGGTTTCGGCTATGCCTCGGCGACCCCGCCCTCAGTGAAGTGGTTTCCGAAAGCAAAAACGGGTATGATCGCCGGTATTGTTGTCTCGGGATTCGGACTCGCCTCTCTCTACGCAGCACCCCTTTCAAGGTGGCTGGCGACTCAGTACAGCCTGGCCACCATGATGATGACCCTGGGGATTGGGTTCCTCGTGGTTGTCGTTGCCCTGGCCCAGCTCCTTAAGGCTCCGCCCGCGGGCTATGTGCCTGAAGGTGAGGTACAGGCGGCACCCGCCGCGGCAGGTACGATGGCCAAGAAGGAGGACTTCACCCCGAGCGAAATGTTGAAGACCTGGCAGTTCTATGCCGTCTGGTTCATGTATGCGTGTGGTGCCGGTGCGGGCTTGATGGTTATCTCGAGCTGCAAGGGCATCGTGAAGGGCGCAGGCGTTGCCGAAGCCATGGCTGTGGCGGCGGTAATGGGCCTGGCTATCGGTAATGGCGGCGGCAGAGTGCTCGCCGGAATGATCTCCGACAAGCTGGGACGCAACCGGACCATGCTTCTGTTCTTCCTGCTCCAGGCCGTGACCATTTTTGGCCTTTCAAAGGCCAGCACGATGGAGGCGGCTCCCGCTGTACTGTTGATCGGGCTGGCCACTCTGGTTGGCGCGAACTATGGCTCCAACCTGGCCTTGTTCCCTTCGGTCACCAAGGACTACTACGGGCTGAAGAACTTCGGCATGAACTACGGCCTTGTATTCACGGCGTGGGGCATTGGCGGCCTGACGTTGTCCATGTTTGCGGCCAAGGTTAAGGACGGCTCCATCACCTGTCTCGGAGAGCAGTGGGCCGGCAGCTATACGTTTGCCTTCTACACCTCGGCCGCGCTGCTGGTGTTGGCGGGCGTCATGACGTTCATCATCAAGGCGCCGCACCATCAGGAGCAGGTTGAAGGCTGAAGCCCTGACAGACAGATAAAGAACGGACGACGTGTTTACGCGTTGTCCGTTTTTTTTGTGGTGGCCGCGGTGCTGATGCGTACGGCGCAGACCTTGAATTCGGGAATCTTGGCGATAGGATCAACCGCATCGATCGTAAGTCTGTTGGCCGCGCCCTCATGGAAATGAAACGCCATGAAGACGGTGCCGCGCGGGGAGCGGTCGGTGACGTGGGCGTTGGCCTCTATCGTGCCGCGCCGCGATGACACCTCTATAATGTCACCATGCTCGATGCCCGCGAGGGCGGCATCGTCCGGATGGATCTCGATCGGGGTCGGGGGGCATATCTCTTCGAGGCCCTTGGTGCGGGAGGTCATCGTGCGCGTGTGCCAGTGGTACAGATAGCGGCCGGTGGTGAGCAGGAACGGGTAGTCGGTGTCGGGCTCTTCGGCCGCCACCTTGAACGGTGTGGCGTGGAACTTGCCTTTGCCGCGTTTGAATTCGCCTTCGTGAAGGAAGGTGGTTCCGGGATGATCCCTATCCGGACAGGGCCACTGTAGGCCCTCGCTCGCGATTCGATCAAAAGATAGGCCTCCGTAGATGGGGGAGACGGATGCGATCTCATCGAGGATCTCTGACGGGGAGGCATAGGCCATCGGGTAGCCCGTCCGCGTGGCGATGTCGCACAGGATCGCCCAGTCGTCACGCGCCTCACCCGGCTTTGGAACGGCGGTCCGTACTCGCTGCACGCGTCGATCGGTATTCGTGAAGGTGCCATCCTTCTCGGCGAAGGAAGCGGCGGGCAAAACGACGTCGGCCAGCTCAGCGGTCTCGGTCATGAAGATATCCTGTACACACAAGAACTCGACATCCTTCAATGCCTGTTCCACATGGTTCAGGTTCGGGTCGCTGAGCATGGGGTTCTCGCCCATCACGTAGAGTCCCCGGATGGCGCCGCTGCCGGCCGCACTGACGATCTCCGTGACGGTGAGCCCATTCGTCGGCGAGAGGGGGGTCTTCCAGGCGGCTTCAAACCGCTTCCGGATATCAGGGGCTTCGACATCCTGGTAGCCGGGGTACTTGTTGGGCAGCGCTCCCAGGTCGCAGGCGCCCTGCACGTTGTTCTGGCCGCGTAGCGGGTTCACTCCGGTGGAGGCACGACCGACGTTGCCGGTCACCATGGCCAGGTTGGCCAGAGCCAGCACGTTGTCCGTGCCGGTGGTGTGCTGCGTAATGCCCATGCTGTAGGCGATCGAGCCGCGGTCTGCCGCAGCATAGAGACGGGCCGCCTCGCGGATCTTATCGGCCGGAATGCCCGTGATCGGTTCGGCCCATTCCGGTGTACAGTCGGCGACGCAGGCCTTGAGCGCCTCGAACCCTTCGGTCCGGCCCTGGATGAAAGCGTCGTCGCCCAGCCCCTCCGTGATGATCACGTGGATCATGGCATTGAAGAGCGCCACGTCGGTGCCGGAGCGCTGGCGTATGTGCAGCGTGGCGTAGCGGGTCAGATCGATCCGGCGCGGATCGGCCACGATCAGCGTGGCCCCGTGCTCGACGACGGCTTTGATGATGCTGATGGCGGTGATGGGGTGAGCTTCGGTGGTGTTGGAGCCTGTGACGAAGATGCAGTCGGCGTGCTCGAATTCGATCTGCGGGTTGGTCATCGCACCGGAACCGAAGGCACGGGCGAGCCCGGCCACGGTCGAGGCGTGACACAGGCGTGCGCAGTGATCCACGTTGTTGGTGCCGAGGCCGGCGCGGAAGAATTTCTGAAAGACGTAGTTCTCTTCGTTGGTGCATTTGGCGGACGACAGCCCTGCCAGGGCGTCGGCGCCGTGTTGATCTCTGATCGAGGTCAGTTTGTCGGCCACAAGATCGAGCGCTTCCTCCCACGTCGCTTCCTTGAAGACGCCGTTGCGCTTGATCAGGGGCGTGGTCAGTCGATCCGGTGCGGAGACAAAGTCGAGGCCGAAACGGCCCTTAACGCAGAGGCTGCCCCGATTCGAAGGCGCGCTGCGGTCGCCGCGCACGCGCACGATCTTTCCGCCGCGGGTACCGAGCTCGATGCCGCATCCGCATCCGCAGTAGCCGCAGGTGGTGCGCACGGTGGCCGTGGGCGGGAGGGTTTCGTGCTTGGCCCACAGGGCATTGACGGGACAGCGGTCCACGCACTCACCGCACGAGGTGCAGGTGGAGTCACGTACCGGGCCGTCGCCGGGTGCGGCAATCCTGCTTTCGAACCCGCGGCCGGCAATCTCGATCGCGCCCACGCCGCGCAGCTCGTGACAGGAACGGGTGCAGAGTCCGCACAGAATGCACTTGGAGAGGTCGCGGGTGTAGAACGGGTTGCTGTCGTCGACAATCGGTTTGCGGACCATGCGGCGCAACCGGCTGCCCTTGATGCCGAGAAACGCGGCGACATCCTGCAAACGGCAGTTCATGTTGGCGCTGCACGAGAGGCAGACCAGGGGATGATCGGCAATCAGCATCTCGCACACCATGCGGCGTACGCGGTTGACCGACGCCACATCATTATGGACGACCATCCCTTCCTTCACCTGCGTTGAGCAGGATGTTGGCATACCTCGTACATCATCGATCTCAACAATGCACAAGCGGCAAGCACCGTATGATTCGAGTCCCTCGCTGAAGCAGAGGTGTGGAATGTAGATTCCGGCTGCCTTGGCTGCATTGAGGACCGTGTCGCCCTTCTGTGCGGTCAGGCTCACTCCATCAATCGTAAATGTCAGTTCGACGGACATGTGTTTCAGCTCTTGGTTATCGCATTGAACTTGCAGGCTTGGTAGCAGGCATCACAACGGATGCACTTCTTCGGGTCGATCGTATGCACCTCCCGCGGCTCGCCCGTGATGGCCTCGGCCGGACAGGCTCTCAAGCAGGCTGTGCAGCCGGTGCAGGCATCCGCGTCAACCGCGTAGCGCAGCAGGCCCTCACACTTGTGCGCCGGACAGCGGCGGTCGTTCACATGGCTCTCATACTCGTCGCGATAGTACTTCACGGTGGTGAGCACGGGGTTGGGCGCGGTTTGGCCCAGGCCGCACAGCGACGCATTCTTGACGGCATGCGCCACCTCGAGCATGAGGTCGATATCGCCCGGTTTGCTGTCGCCCCGTGCCATGCTATTCAGGATCTGGAGGAGCTGGCGCGTACCCAGTCGACAGGGCACACACTTGCCGCACGACTCGACCTGTGTGAACTCGAGGAAATAGCGGGCCACGTCAACCATGCAGGTGTCCTCGTCCATCGCGACCAGGCCGCCGGACCCCATGATGGCACCGGCCTCGGCCAAGTGTTCGTAGTCGACGGGCAGGTCCAGTAGGTCGGCGGGAATGCAGCCGCCTGACGGACCGCCGGTCTGGACGGCCTTGAACGCCTTGCCGTCGGGTATGCCACCGCCAATATCGAAAACAATACGTCTCAGGGTTGTGCCCAATGGTACCTCGATCAGGCCGGTGCGCACAATCTTGCCCGCGAGGGCGAACGTCTTGGTGCCGCGGCTCCGCTCGGTGCCATTCTCGGCAAAAGCCGCGCCGCCGTTCGCCATGATGACCGGAATGTTGGCCAGTGTTTCGACATTGTTGATAGTCGTGGGCTTACCGTGCAGCCCTTTCTGGGCCGGGAACGGGGGACGGGTACGCGGCATGCCGCGCTTACCTTCGATCGAGGCCAGCATGGAGGTCTCTTCACCACAAACGAACGCGCCGGCGCCCTTCTTGATCTTCGCATGGAAGGAGAAGCTGGAGCCGAGGATGTTGTCACCAAGCAGTCCGTAGGCGGTGGCCTGCGCGATAGCTTTCTCAATTCGCGTGATGGCCAGCGGATACTCGGCGCGCACATAGATGTAGCCTTCCGAGGCACCGATGGCATAGGCCCCCACGATCATGCCTTCCAGTGTCGAATGGGGATCGCTTTCCAGAACGGAGCGGTCCATGAACGCGCCGGGATCGCCCTCGTCGGCATTGCAGATCATGTATTTCTGGTCGGCCGCCTCGGTGAAGCAGAATTCCCACTTGGTGGCGACCGGGAAGCCGGCGCCACCGCGTCCGCGCAGGCCGGAGGTCCTGACCTCGTCGATGACCTGCTCGGGGTCCATCTTGAGGGCGCGCGCCAGGCCCGCGTATCCGCCACGCGCAATGTAGTGATCGATGTTCTCGGGATCGATCCGTCCGAAGTTGCGCGAGACAACCCGTACCTGGCCCTTCAGCATGGGGAGCTGTTCGAACGGCGGCGCATCACCATGCGCCTCGTCGTCCATCGTGGCCAGGGCGCTGCCGCCGCCGTTGCGATAGTAGGCCGTGAGGACCTCGCCCAGCGATTCGGTGGTCACGCCGCTGAAGAGCAGGGGCGGGTGCTCGGTGCTGCGCAGCTCCACGAGTGGTTCGGCATAGCAGAGCCCCAGGCAGCCGACCTGTGAGACCTCGATATCGAGCCCCATCTCTTTCAAGTGGCCGGGCAGTGCCGCGAGCAGGTCGTCCGCGCCGGCCGCTTTGCCGCAGGTGCTGGCGCCGACCAGGATGCGGGGACGGCGGCGGTCGAGGAAGGGCTCCGCGGCGGCTTGAGCGCGTGAGTGGATGTCGGTAAACGTCATGTCAGTTCGTCCAGGATTCTGATGGCCATCTCGGGGGTGACGTTGCCGTAGACCTTCTCGTTAACCACCATCACCGGCGCCAGGGCGCATGAACCGAAACAGGCGACGCGCTCGACACTGAACTCGAAGTCCCTGGTGGTCTCGCCAGGCTTGATGCCCAGCCGTGCAGTCACAGCGCGGATGATCTCGACGGCGCCGCGCACATGGCACGCCGTGCCCTGGCAGACCTTGACTTTGTGTCGGCCCTGCCGCGTCAGGTAGAACTGGCTATAGAACGTGACCACGCCGTAGACGGAACTCTCCGGGATATTCAGGTGCGTCGCTGCGGCGCGCATGGATTCAGCGCTGATATACCCGACGTGATCCTGGATGTCCTGGAGCAGCGGAATCAGCTGACTCTCTTCACAAGGATGGCGCGCAAGCACGGCATCGAGACCCGGTGTCTGGCTCGCAGTCAGTGTCACAATCCTCCCCATACGTGATCACAATCAGAGTCGGCACGATATCATGCCCGTCCATCCGGGGTCAATCGCCGCAGTTGTGTCGCAAACATTGACGCAAATCTGTCGCAAGTCGTGTCGTGATTTGTGTCGCGATTTCGTCGTGATATCTGGCACAAGCCATGGCGTAAGTTTGGCGCGAGTTTTGGCGCGAGTTGGCGCAAGTTCACCGTAACACCCTCCTGTTCAAGGAGTACGACCTGTTGTTCGTGGCGCCTGAGACCTTTAGCTCCTTAAATCTTGATTCTTTGAGTAAACCAGAAGACGGCGGATAGCCAGACGCTGAAAATGGGGGGCGCTTAGTCGCATGAGTGAGAGCGGAAGACCGGTTACACCCGACAGGAAGATAGGGCGTCGAGAGGTTATTGATATGGGAGATTCCGGGCGCGAAACAGGGCCAAGGAAGCGAAGTGCTGGAGCCAGCCGATGAAGCATGGTGACTGGGGTCAATCGCGAACGTGCTGCGCTGTGCGTCGCAGCATGCTCATCGTGATGGCGGCAAGGTCGCCCTGGGTACTACGCTTATGTACGCACGATACTCCTCCTCGGTATTCAGGTTCCGAGGGGCGTCTTCTGGATCCAGGTCAACATAGCGAATATTCGCCTGGTCAAAGAAGCTCCGAATTCGCCGTTCGCCCTGGGTTAAGAGATCAAATATCCGGGTGGCCGCGTCGCGCCGGTAGACGGCAAAGAGCGGCTCGGGGCGGGGCGAATCCGATCCCGGTTGCACGCTGCGCGGCACGACGGCATCGTATCCCTCTGCCTGATTCAGCAGCCGGTGGGCCAAGTGGATATCGATATCCGGAATATCGCACGCCACCACGAAGGCGAGGTCGTGAGAGGCCGCTTCGAGCGCAGAGGCCAGGCCCATCAGGGGCCCCTGACCGGTCCGACGATCGGCGACCGTTGTGAGTTCCAAGAACGCATGCCTGGCATCGTTGGAACTGAGAAGGATCTCGTCGAAATGCCCTTGAAGCTGTTCGTGGACATGTTGAATGAGCGGTTCCCCGTCGACGGTCAGCATGCTCTTGTCACGCCCCATGCGGGAGCTTTGGCCGCCCGCCAGGATGATGGCCGTGGCCTTTCGGCGCAACGTCCATCCTCCGTCGTGCGCGGCGATCCGGCCCAGGTCGAGGTCAAACTGTTGACCGTCCGAGAGGAGCGTACGGTCGGCCAGGTGGACCACGGCCTGTGCGGTCGGCTTGCAGGCCTCCGTGCGCTTGTCTTGCACCATCAGGAAGAGACCCGGCGCCACGGCGTTCCGGATGCTGTTCGATTCGCAGATCAGCGGGGTGTGCGGGTCGATTTTCTGGTAGAGAACGTCCAGGCCTTCTTGCATGTGCGAGGCCTGCACCCGGAGCCAGAAGACAGGGTCAGCGCCGGCAAGCAGCAGGCGCGAGGTATCCTTGACGCCATCCCGATTGGTTTCCAGCATGAGATCGTAATCGCCGTCGAGCGAGGTACAGGCACCGCACCCCTCACCGCCGCGGGGACAGCGGCCACCGGCTTCGCGGATCACCGTGATCTTGGCGGCCGTGACCGTCTGTGCAGGTGCGGCGCGGCGGATCAGCTCGCAGGCCAGTTCGGTCTTTCCTATATTGCGTCCGGTCGACCCGATCAGCAGCATGTTAGGCGCTTGCAGCATGGCCATCCTGTCCTGAGTAGACTTGCCACGCAACCGTGGCTGGGCTAGTGTCGTCGTCCGAGTCATCCGGAACCTGCCTAACGACATGCCGGAATGCAAGCGAAATGGAGATCGCGAGTTCGCATGGGTAACTTTTTCAAGTCAGCTATTCTCTGCGCCCTGCTGTTTCTGCCGATCAACGGATGGACGGGCGAGACGTTGAGGCTGGCCACAACGACCAGTACGTATGAGACCGGACTGCTCGACCAGCTCCTGCCCCCTTTCGAACGGGCTCACAACTGCACCGTGCATGTCATCTCGGTTGGAACCGGCAAGGCCATGCAGATTGCCCGTAACGGCGATGTCGATATCATCCTCGTGCACGCGCGCAGGGCCGAGGCCGCCTTCGTGGCCGAGGGCTACGGGGTCAACCGCCGGGACGTGATGGTCAACGACTTTGTGCTGCTGGGTCCGGCCGACGATCCGGCCGGGATTGTCGGCCTGCGTGATGCGAAGTTGGCGCTGAGGCGGATCATGGCGGCGCGGCAGACCTTTGTCTCGCGTGGCGATGATTCCGGAACGCACAAGAAGGAGCGTTCGCTCTGGCAGCGCGCGGAGTTGACACCGGCGGGCGCCTGGTATCTCGAGGCGGGGCAGGGCATGAGCGCTACGCTCAGGATGGCGGACGAGAAGAACGGGTACGTCATGGTGGATCGTGCGACCTACCTGTTCCACCGGGACAAGATCCGGCTGAAGCCCGTGGTGGAGGGCGATGCGGACCTGTTCAATCCGTATGGCATCATTCCGGTCAGCCCCTACAAGTATGCGCATGTGAAGTACGAGCTGGCCATGGCGCTGGTCGCCTGGATGACCAGCCCGGAATGCCAGCGGATGATCGCGGACTATGGTTGGAAAGGGAGCCTCCTTTTTCATCCGTCGGCCGCGGGAGGCGATCGCTGATGGACTACATCTGGCAGGGCGTACGCGATAGCCTGCAGATTATCGCCGGGCTGGATCGCGAGTTTCTGGCGACAGTCTTTGTCTCGCTCAAGGTATCCTTTCTCTCGACCGCTTTGGCCACAGTTCTGGGCGTTCCCTTCGGCATGTGGATTGCCGAGAAGCGTTCTCCGGGTGCGCGGGCGATCATCACTGTCCTGAACACACTGATGTCTCTGCCGACGGTAGTTGTTGGGTTGATGGTCTACTCCTTCCTCTCGCGGCGCGGGCCGCTCGGGGAGTGGGGCTTGCTCTATACGCAGACTGCGATGGTCATTGGCCAGTTCATCCTGGCCTTCCCGATCATTGCCGGCCTCTCGGTCAGTTCGGTCGCCGGCCTGGACAAGCGCATTCGCACCACGGCTCGCTCACTGGGCGCCGATACGGCCCAGAGCTTCAGAATGTTCCTGCGCGAGGCGCGCTACGGAATCTTGGCGGCCGTGATGGCGGGCTTCGGACGGGTCTTCGCCGAAGTAGGAGTCTCGATGATGCTGGGCGGCAACATCAGCGGCTACACGCGCAACATCACTACGGCGATGGCATTGGAGACTAACAAAGGCGAGTTTGCATTCGGGATCGCGTTGGGACTGGTGCTCCTCACGGTGGCGCTGGTCGTCAACATCCTGTTCAGCCTTTTTCGGGAGCGGAGCCGATGACCGCCTATCGACTAGATCGGGTCGAGGGCCGCTGGGGCAATTTCGTCCTGCGCGCGACCGAGCTCCATCTTCAGCGTGGCAAGATCTACGCGGTAACCGGCCCCAACGGCTGCGGCAAGACGAGCCTGTTGCAGGTGCTGTCGCTGCTGGATAGGCCTGCCGGGGGGCGGGTCACGTGTGGGGGCGAGAGGGTCGACTACGACGACGGAAGTGCGTGGCTTCGCCAGCGTCGGCGTATTGCCTACCTGATGCAGCAGCCCTACCTGTTTAACATGCACGTCTACGACAACATCGCCTACGGTCTGCGTCTGCGACACGTGCCGCCCGCCGAAACGCGCCGGCGTGTGCGTGAGGTGATAGAGCGTCTTGCACTGGAGCCCTTCGCGCGCCGGAACGCGCACACACTTTCGGGAGGGGAGGCGCAACGTGTTGCCCTGGCGCGTACGCTTGTGCTCGATCCTGACATCATGCTGCTCGACGAGTTCACGGCAGGCGTCGATCAGCGGTACGTCGAGATGGTCGAGGCGTATGTTCGCGAACTGAACGCCACACGCGGCACGACCGTTGTCTTCACGACGCACTCATCCAGCCAGGCTCAACGTATGTCGGATCATCCGATCACCATTGTTGATGGCGAGGTCAGGGCATGTGATGAAGCGACCCGGCGTTGAGGACGTCGGTGAACCCGGCCTGTCCAAGCGTGCGCTTGGCCGAAGCGGAGCGTGCGCCGGAGTGGCAGTAAAGGACGAGCGGCTTATCCTTGTCGGGACCGAACTTGTCTAGCTGTGCCGCCAACTCGCTGAGCGGAACGTTGATCGCGCCTTCGTAATGGCCGCGTGCGAATTCGCCGGGCGTGCGCACATCGACAACCAAGGCACCCTGTTCAAGCTTTGCCTTGATGTCTGCCTTGGGGGCGCGCCCAATCAACAAGTTCTTCAGCACCAGCACGGCGCCCACGGCTACAACGATCCAGATCCAGTTCTTCATGGCGGGGAATTGAATCATGAATCCATCCTTCGCACAAGGCTTCGGAGGACAAGTTGGTCGTGAATGGCAACTGATCACTGATGACAGGTCACTGATCACTTCCCAGGAGGCATTCCTCGATCGCGGCCAGGAACGGGTCGCGGTCGCTCAGGGAGATGGTGCGGGTCGGCAGACTCTTGCGGAATGCGGCACCATAGGATTTGGTCATGATGCGGCGATCGGTCACGATCACCACGCCGCGGTCGGTGCGGTGACGAATCAGGCGCCCGAACCCCTGGCGGAAACGGATCACCGCGTTGGGCAGTGAGTAGGCCCTGAACGGATCGCCCCCCTCGGCCTTGATCTTCTCCGCGCGTGCCGCCTGGATGGGATCCGTGAAGACGGCGAACGGCAGGCGGGCGATTACGAGACAGGAGAGCGTCTCCCCGACCACGTCCACACCTTCCCAGAACGAGTGCGTGCCCATCAGCACCGCCTCCATGTTCCGCTTGAAGAGCGAGGTGATGTTTTCGCGTGAGCCGGACTGGCCCTGGGCCAGCACCGGGATGGCGTCGTACTCGAGATCCTGCGCCAGCGCCTCGGTGGTTTCGCGTAACATGCTGTAGCTGGTGAAGAGCACCATGCCGCGACCGTGCGTCAGGCGGAACACCTGTGCCAACAGCGCTCCCAGCTCGGCGGCATAGTTACCGCCCGCCTCACCCGGCTCGGGCAGGAACATAGGCACCAGCACCCGGCACTGCTGTTCGTAGTCGAACGGACTCCCTGCATTCATCTCCATGCAGCGCTCCGGTGGCACGTGATCGAGCCCCAGCCGATTCTTGAAGAAGTCAAACGTCCCTTTGACAGTAAGCGTGGCGGATGTCAGCACCACGGACTCTTTTTGTGAATAAAACGCCTCGGCCAGCTTGCTGCCCACGGTGATCGGCGCCCCCCAGGCGCGGACGTTGTCGTGCCGCTTGCCCGAGCTCTCGACCCAGTAGACGTAGCCCTCCTCCTTGGCCTCCAGTACGACGTGCAGATCTTGCAGCATCTCCTTGAGTCGCACCGACACCGCCGCGAGCTCCTGGATCTGGTCCATGTGAAATGGCAGCTCGTCGGCATCCACCTCGCGCAACACCTCGGCCAGGTTGTCGGCCCGCTCGGCCAGGCTGCGCAGCTCGTCATCCATGACGGCCCGCGCGGCTTCCACGCCGCTCCATATGGTAGATTCTTTAACCGTGGCGGTGATGCGAAGGGAGCCGAGGTTGCGGTTGGGTTTCTCGAGCAGGTCGCCCATGGCGTCAAAGAGTCGCCCGGACGACGTCTGGAGTGCTTCCACCTGTGTGAGCATGGACTGGGTCAATTCGCTGGCCTTCTCGCGCTGGGTCTCCGTGCCCTGGAAGGACTCCGAGTCGAGATGGGTGAGCATGGAAGGGAGAAACCCCTTGCCGCGACCGCGACGTCCGCGTCGGCGCAGGAGGCGGCGGGTGATGAAGCGGAGTTTGGAGGCCGACAGCTCAATCGAGAAATGGCGCGTCGCAGCCTCCTCAATGTTATGGGCCTCGTCGAAGATGACATCGACATACGGCGGGAGTGCGGAGGTGTTGATGTTGATCTCGGCAAACACGAGTGAGTGATTGGCCACGATAACGTCGGCGGCGTTTGCCTTGGCGCGCGCCTTGCGCAGGAAGCAGCACCGGAAATGCGGGCAGCTACGTCCGGGACACTCTTCTGCGGAGGAGGCCAGCCTGCCGCGCAGGTCGCGTGTGGCGGGTCCCTCGAGTACCGAACTCTCGGCAAAGTCGCCGGTCTCGGTGCCGGCCACCCAGCCGAGGACGTGTAGGATGTCGGCCTGGTCGTTGTCGTCCAGGTCGAGCTCCTGGTCGACCTCCTTGAGCAGGTAGGTCAGCTTGCGCAGGCAGAGGTAGTTCATGCGCCCCTTGATCAGCGCGGCGTTGAACTCGACGCTGAGGGCCTCGCGCAGGAGAGGAAGATCCTTCTCGAAGAGCTGCGACTGCAGGTTCTTGGTGTTCGTGCTGATCACGACCGGAAGCTGGTTGGCCTTGGCGCGCATGATGGCCGGAACCAGATAGGCCAGGCTCTTGCCGATCCCCGTGCCGGCTTCCACGAGCAGGCATTTCGACTGGTTGAAGGCATCCGTAACAGCGGCCGCCATCTCGACCTGTCCGGCGCGGTGCTCATAGCGCCCCATGTGAAGGGCCACGCTGCCATCCGGTCCGAGCGCGGCCGCCACGGTATCGCGATCGATCGGTACCCGCTCGAGCTCGTCCGGCGATGGGCGGGAGCGAGGGAAGCGGCCTTCCTGAAAGATGTCGGTCAGGCGCGGTGCCGTCAGCCCTTCGGGATCGGTCGGCAACTCTCCCGCATCGGCAAAGAAGGAACGGATCGCCTCCAGCCGACTGGCAGCGAGGAGCCGGTTGATCTCGCTGAGAACAGGGGAGGGTAGGTGACTGGCCCGTTCAACAAGCGCGTCGAGAATGATCGGGTTGGCCTCCCCCTCGTCCAGCGCGGGGGCAATGCCGAGGTGTTCCTTCAGCGTATCCGGTTCATGGTTCTGCAGAACAGGAAAGCAGATGCGGCTGAGCGTGCGAATATCGTCTGGCGTCAACCGAATCTCCTCATTCGCGTCTATATGTGTCCATTCGTGGCTCTTCCCACTTACGAGAAGCGGCCGCGGGGGGAGTCTTCTTCGGGTTTCCACCAGCGCGGTTCTTCGGTGGCGATGCGGGCGATGCGTTTGCCGGCCATGTGGTTGCCCATGGCTTTGACGCTCTTGATCGCGACATCCTTGGGATCGAAGCACTGCTGGTGGACACGCTGGCGCTTGGCCGGCTTGTACTTCACGAAGATCTTCTCAGGTGTGCCTTCCTGGAAGTGGAGCACATCGGCGGGATCAGCGGCGTAGCGGTATTCGCGGTCGAGAATGGCGCCTCCGAACGTGAACCGCTTGAGGAACACGAACAGGTCGTGGTGGTAGACGGCCGTGAACTGCTTGTCGCGGTCGAATTTCTCGCAGTAGACCAGTGTCTTGTCCACGAACATTTTCTCGGGCGGCTTCACGACGCGGTAGCGGCCGTCGGACCAGACCATGATCAGCTTATCAAAGCGCGAGCACTTCAGCAGTTCGTCGCCTGTGCTCGAGTGGCCCAGGTAGCCGGTCTCTTTGTTGTAGCAGATGGAGAACTCTTCCGCAGTGAGCTCTTTGACTTCGACCTGCGTAAAGCTGGTCAGCTCGGTCTTGCGCGGGTAGCGGTCGCCGTAGGTTTTGATCAGGTTCTTGAGGTACCGGATCGTGTAACGCCTAAGCTGTGTGAGCTCCTTCTCCACGGTGGCCAGTTCAGCGACCAGCTTCTCGATCTCCTTGCGGTTGCGCTCGAGGTCGAAGCGCGAGATCCGGCGAATACGAATACCGAGCAGCATCTCGACGTCTTCATCGGTTAGGGCGCGGCGCAGGCGCTTACGGTAGGGTTTGAATCCGTCGAACACCGCTTTACGCACGGCCTCGGTGGTTCGGCACTCCTCGATATCCTTGTAGATGCGCTTTTCCACGAAGATCTCGACCAAAGTCTTGCTGTTGATCTCTTCGCCCAGTTGGTCGCGCCGATGTTCGAGTTCCGCCTTGAGCGTGGCTTCGAGGTGGCGGGCGTTCTCCTTGATGATCTGCGGCACCGTCATTTCAACGGGACGCCCCTCATGGATCACGACGATGTTGCTCGATACGGTTGTTTCGCAGCTGGTATAGGCATAGAGCGCCTTGATGACCGATTCCGGCTCGGCGCCAGGTGAGAGCTTCAACTCGATCTCAACCTTTTCCGCCGTGAAGTCGCTGATAGCGCGGATCGGGATGCGGTGTTTGCGGATGGCGTCCTCAATGCTGGAGATGAGCGACTCGGTGGTGGTCAGGGCGGGAAGTTCGTCGATGACCAGGCGTCCGCTCTTGGTGGCGGTGATGCGGGCACGCACGCGCGCGGTGCCCAGGCCGTTCTCCATGCCCGACGCATCCATGAGGCCGCCCTGAGGGAAGTCCGGGAACACCTCAAACGGCTGCTTGCGCAGGGCATGAATCTCGGCCTCGAGCAGCTCGGGGAAGTTGTGTGGCAGGATGCGCGTGGCGAGGCCCACCGCGATGCCGTCGGCGCCGAGCATGAGCAGGAGCGGCAGCTTGCAGGGGAACAGGACCGGTTCCTTGTTGCGGCCGTCGTAGCTGGGTACATACGTGGTCAGTGCCTTGTGGAAAACCTCCTTGCGCGCCAGGTCGGTGAGGCGGCATTCGATGTAACGCGAGGCGGCGGCGGCGTTGCCGGTGTAGATGTTGCCGAAGTTGCCCTGGCCCTCTATCAGGTAGCCGCCCTTATTGACCAGCGTGACGAGCGCATCGCCGATCGATGCATCGCCGTGCGGATGGTACTGCATCGTGTGGCCGACCACGTTGGCGACTTTGATGAAGCGTCCGTCATCCTTCTCGTGCAGCGCGTGCATGATGCGCCGTTGTACCGGCTTAAGCCCGTCGGTGAGGGCGGGGATGGCGCGTTCGCAGATGACGTAGGAGGCGTATTGCAGGAAGTGGTCGTCCATCATCCGCCCAAGGGGGCCGGAGGTGTGAGGATGCCCCGGCGTCTCGCGGCGCTTTTTGGATCTCGCTGGAGCCGTCTTGGGTTTATCGTCCGCCTTCGGCGTCGCGTCTCCATCCAGCATCAGCTCCGCTTGCGCCTCCTCAGTAGGGGCAGCCTTCTTCACTGTCTTCTTGGTCACGTTCTTCGCCATCGTTCAAATGCCACCACGAAGGCACTAAGACACGAAGATGGGGTAAGGGTTGCACAGGGATGGAGGCGGGCTGCCTTCAGTCCGCAAAATGCGGCGTGGGGGCACGCCGCCTCCAGAGATCATCTTCTATGAACTTGGTGTCTTAGTGTCTTGGTGGTTGCCTTTCCTTCCCCGCTTCTCAACTTAGCGCTTCGCTCGGCACGAGGTTCTCCATGATGTACTGCCGACGTTCCTGTGTGTTCTTGCCCATGTAGAATTCCAGAACCTCGCTGACCGCATTCTCGCCGCGCGTGGTGACCTTGGTCAGGCGAATGCCGGAGCCGATAAACTGTTTGAACTCGCCCGGAGAGATCTCTCCGAGGCCCTTGAAACGGGTCACCTCGGAAGCCTTGCCCAGCTTCTTCACCGCCGCACTGCGTTCGCGCTCGGAGTAACAGTAGATCGTCTCCTTCTTTGTGCGTACGCGGAAGAGCGGCGTTTCGAGAATCTTCACGTGTCCGCCATCAACCATGGGCGCGAAGAAGCGGAGGAAGAATGTCACGATCAGGATACGGATGTGCAGGCCGTCAACATCCGCATCGGTGGCGAGAATGACGTTCTCATAGCGCAGTCTCTCGCATGAGTCCTCAATGTCGAGCGAGCGCATGAGGTTGTAGAGCTCAATGTTCTTGTAGAGCGCCTCGCGACCCAGCGTGCAGACGTTGAGCGGCTTACCCTTGAGCGTGAAGATGGCCTGGTTCTTGGGGTCGCGACAACTGATCAACGACCCGGCGGCGGATTGGCCCTCGGTGATGAATATCTGGGATTTCTCTCCCCCTTTGACGCCGCGATGTGTCTTGCAGTCCTTGAGTTGCGGCACATGGATCGATACCGCCTTGGCCCGTTCGCGGGCGACCTTCTTGACCGACTGGAGTTCCTTGCGCAGCTTGGAGGTGTCTTCGATCTTCTTGAGTAGCTGGTCGGCCTTCTTGCGATCGCGGTGGAGCAGGTCTTCGACCATCTTCTTGGTGCGGAGGACCAACTCGGAACGGATTTCGGTGTTGCCCAGCTTATTCTTGGTCTGCGACTCGAAGATGGGGTCCTTGAGCCGGATGGCCACGGCACCCACCAGTCCTTCGCGGACATCCTCGCCATCAAAGCGCTTCTTGGCGTATTCGTTGATGCCTTTCAGCAGTCCTTCGCGGAAGGCGCTCAGGTGCGTACCGCCAGCGGTGGTGAACTGGCCGTTCACGAACGAGTAGTACTCCTCACTGAACCGGTTCGTGTGCGTGAAGGCGAACTCGAACGTCTTCTCCCTGAAGTGGAAGGGCGGGTAGATCTTCTCGTACTGGCATTCGTCCCGGATCAGGTCCATCAGGCCGTTCTGCGAGATGAACAGCTCGTCGTTGAACTTGATCTTGAGCTCGGGGTTCAGGTAGGCGTAGAGCATCAACCGTCGCCGCAGGTGCTCCTCGTTGAACGCGAACTCGCCGAAGATCTCGGGGTCGGGCGTGAACTCGACATAGGTGCCGTTGAGTTCCCTGATCGAGCGGATTTTGTGCTCCTTGATCAGGTCGCCCTGCGTGAAGGTGGCCTCGACGCCCTTGGTGTCGCGTACGCTGCGCACGAGAAAGTGCGAGGAGAGGGCATTTACGGCCTTGGTGCCGACGCCGTTGAGCCCGACGCTGAACTGGAAGACCTCGTCGTTGTATTTCGCGCCCGTATTGATCCGCGAGACGCAGTCGACCACCTTGCCCAGCGGAATGCCGCGCCCGTAGTCGCGCACGGTGACAAGGTCCTTCTTGATGGTGATTGTGACGCGGTTGCCGTGGCCCATGATGAACTCGTCGACGGCGTTATCGATCACCTCCTTGACGAGGATGTAGATGCCATCATCGTAGTCGCTTCCGTCACCCGTGCGGCCGATATACATGCCGGTACGGAGCCGGATATGCTCGAGCGAGGAGAGTGTCTTGACCTTACTCTCGTCGTAGACAACCTGTTGTTTCTTTGCCATGGAACGCCAGCCCTCAATCCTTCCTGAACGGCCAAAACGCGCACTATATCAAGCCCCCGCCAGCCCGACAAGCGCGGGCCGCTCGGTAGCGGAATATTTTCGCTGCGGGCATGCGAACCGCGCGGCAGAAGCGCGCGCGATTAGCTCCTTAAATCTTGATTCTTTGAGTAAATGAGTGATAACGTTCAAATGTTGACGCCTGCGGCTACGGAGACGCTCTGAACCCATATACTCAGATGTCCCTCGATACCCATCTTCTTGAGCCAGTACTGCTTCCATATCTCTGGTCTGTATTGCTTGATCATGATCATTTTGGAGAGCCTGGTGACCACTCGATCGGACCAGCCCCATGCGATGCGCTTGAGCCGCCGTCCGAGCTCGCGAAAGAGCCGTTCGAGTCGAGACGTTGTCTTCGGAGCAATGATCCCGGTCGCCAGCCACAGCTCCACTTGACGGAACAATCCCTTGACGAGATTCTGCAGGTACTCGACCCCGTGGGGACAGTTCTTCTGATGAAGGACTTCTATCAAATCGGTCATCTCTTTCTTGGCATCCCGGTACTTCTCGCGCACCGCGTCGATGGATTCAGAGCTGAGCTGATCGTAGTCGCCTTCCGGGATTTCGATGGCCACAATCTTCGCTACCGTATCTTCATGCGGTCGGATCTCCTTCTTCCGCTGCCCGTCTTCCCACATCGCATGATACAAGCCACGGGGAGCATGCCATGTACAGCGTTGTTGGCCGCTGACCGATCCGGCCAAGAAGTCCTCCAATCCGGGTTCACCGTCGTAGATGAACAGGGGCGGCTGTTTCGGATCGGATTTGATCCGAGCCTTGGCCTGTCGCTCGATTTCCTGCCAGGTTGTATTGACCCAACTGCCGATGGGCTCCAGTCTCCCAGAAGCCGTTATACCTACCAATACGCGCATTTCCCCGCGTTTCCCTCCCTGCTTCTTGTACTTGGTTCCGTCTGCCAGAACGGCTCTGTATCGATCAAGCGCCAGCTCGTCACGCAGCACTTCATCAATGTCGCTGCCAGCCACGAAGTTGTGGACGCCACCCAGCGAGACATCCAACGAATGGCCCTCAATCAAACGACGGTAGTTCGTATCAATCACGGCATCAATCACGGCCTTCTCCAGGACATCCTCATGGCCTCCGTAGGGCTCTATCTTCAAGGCATCCAACAACGGACAGAACTGCTTGCCACAGCCGATACATTCAACCACCTGCAACCGGATGCGCACCTGTCCATGCTTGCTATTGATGCACCGGGGATGCCATCGGAATCCCTTTCGCTTTACACGGCGGCAACGGCACATCTTACCCGGTCGCCCCTTGACCTCGTGCCTACCCAATCCCGCCCGCTCCGAGCTGCTATGTCCCGGTCTCAGGCGCTCGCCAACTGCTCCACAACCTGCGTGAGAATTTTCGGCGCAAGCTCATC
>JAOZSS010000010.1 GCA_029939545.1 Kiritimatiellia bacterium
TGGAAGGCCGGGTCTTCTGTGGCGTGATGTCTACTGAGCAGCGGGCCGGCCGCCTCTATCGGCTGGACCCCGATGGGTCCCTGACGGTGGTTGTGGAGCACACAGGCACGGCGAATGGCATGGGGTTCTCGCCTGACCTGACACGACTGTACTTCTGTGACTCGCGCCAGCGGACGCTCTCCGTGTTCGACTATGATCGTGAGACGGGCGGTATCACGAATCGCCGGGTCCTCGTTCGACCCCGCGGCGACGAAGGCAAGCCGGACGGGATGACGGTGGACTCGGAAGGTCGCCTGTGGTCGGCGCGGTGGGATGGAGCACGGCTGGTGCGGCTGGATCGTGAGGGCGGGGAGCTGTTGCGAATCGATTTTCCCGTGCGCAACGTCTCGTGCGTTACGTTCGGCGGCCCGGAATACACCGATATCTTTGTGACGACAGCCAGTTGTGGCGATCCTGAAGCCAACGGCGAGCTGTCCGGATCGCTCTTCCATCTGAACCTGGGCATCCGCGGCTGCGCAGAGTTTCGCTCCGCGCTGTAAAATGACTTTGACCTGTGCGGCCGGTCTGACTACTATGCCGCCTGATTTTGTTGCGCACCCGTGGTGAAATTGGCATACACGCATGGTTCAGGTCCATGTGCCCGTTGAGGGCGTGGAGGTTCGACTCCTCTCGGGTGCACCACTCACTCAGCCAAGGGAGGGGCTTTCTTGGCTGGAGTATCGCTTCGCGATAATAGGCCTGCGAAAGCCCCTTCCTTGGCTTCGCTCGTGAGATAGGTTGTTTCTCCGCCCTCCATCCCTCCGCTTTCGGGCTTGTTTGTCTGCATTAACACACCTATCCTTATAGCAGTCGTGAAGAGCCCCGCATCTACTGCGGGGCGTTGTTGTGTTGAGGGAGGTCAGAATGTCGTTTGGGCAGGGAAAAATTTGGTATGATGGGAAGCTCGTGGATTGGGCGGATGCAACCTGTCATGTGATGTCGCATGCGCTTCATTACGGATCATCGGTATTCGAAGGCATCCGCTGCTACGACACAGGCAAAGGGCAGGCCATCTTCCGCTTGAGTGACCACATGCGGCGCCTGTACGAGTCGGCCAAGATCTATCGTATGGAGATTCCTTTCGACCAGGCCGCGCTGGAGCAGGCCGTCATTGACACGGTCAGAGAGAACAACCTGCAGTCGTGCTATATCCGCCCTTTGGCCTTCCGTGGCATGGGCGCGATGGGGGTGAACCCCAAGACCTGCCCGGTAAACGTCATCATAGCGGCGTGGAGCTGGGGTAAGTATCTGGGGGAAGAGGCGATGGAGGTCGGCGTGTCGGTGCGCGTCTCATCCTGGCGCCGACCGGCACCGGACACGTTTCCGACGATGGCCAAGGCGGGCGGGAACTACCTGAACTCGCAGCTCATCAAGATGGAGGCCACGGACGATGGGTTCGATGAGGGTATTGCGCTGGATCACTATGGGTTTGTCTCCGAAGGATCGGGGGAGAACATCTTCATGGTACGCAACGGGGTGGTATACACGCCCCCTTCCAGCTCATCGATTCTGCCCGGTATCACACGGCACTGTGTCGTGACCCTGGCCCGCGCGCTGGGGCTTCAGGTTCGTCAGCAGGTCATTCCGCGCGAGGCGCTATACGTGGCCGACGAGGTATTCTTCTCAGGTACGGCGGCCGAGATTACACCGGTCTCCAAAATTGACAACATTGTGATCGGTGAGGGCCGACGTGGGCCGGTAACTGAGCGAATCCAGTCCGCCTTCTTCAATATCGTTGAAGGGCGTGCTGAGGATACCTACGGCTGGTTCACCCCGGTCGCGTAGGTTTTCCCGCCAAGAGGGCAACCATGAAGTGCGAAATCTGCGAATGCCGCGAGGCCTCGGTACATTTCAAGCAGGTCTGCGACGGACAGATCCGGGAGATGTACGTCTGCGAGGAATGCGCGGAAGAGAACGGGTTCAACCTTCAGTCGCCGCTCTCGATGCCTGACTTCCTTTTCGGCGCCGGTCTGCAGGCGGAGAAGCGAGACGCTTCATCTGAAAAGACCTGCCTTGTCTGTGGGACGACGGGTAAGGACTTCAAAAAGCGATTCCTGCTGGGGTGCCCCTCCTGCTACGAAGCGTTTGCGGAAGAGCTGTCGCCCTACCTTCGTGCCATGCAGAAGGGGTCCCGGCATGTCGGCAAAGCTCCCGCCGGTGAGGCGCTGACCGCCGAGATTGCGGCCATGCAGCAGGCGCTGGAGCGGGCCGTTTCGGCACAGGATTTCGAAGAGGCGGCTACACTGCGTGACCGCATTCGCGATCTCCAGGCAACGTGTGATGACGCTGATGAGGGAGAGTGACCATGTTCGTTGACGAGCTAATCAGGCAGCCGGGTCTGTGGTCGAGCAATGACTTGGAAGCAGGGATTGTGGTTAGCAGTCGCGTGCGGCTGGCGCGCAACCTCAAGTGCGCGGCGTTTCCCGGATGGGCCAAGGATGATGAACGGCTTCGCCTCTGTGACGCGATCCGGCAGGCATGCGCGGGAATCCCAGAGCTGAAGCGCGGCACCTTCCTTGACATGGGTGCGCTGGAGAAGGTCGACAAGGATGTGTTGACCGAACGTCACCTTATTAGCCGGGAGCTCGCCGCCATGGGCGAGGGTAGCGGCGTCATTCTTCGGCACGATAACAACGTGGCGATTATGATTAACGAGGAAGACCACCTTCGCATGCAGGTTATCAGCCCGGGAATGAGCCTGTATGATCTATGGAAAACAATGGATGGCCTGGATACGGCGCTCTCGGAGCAGCTTGACTATGCGTTCTCGCCGCGCCTGGGGTACCTGACGGCGTGTCCCAGCAACGTGGGAACCGGGCTTCGCGTGAGCGTGATGCTTCACCTGACAGGGCTGCGCCTGCTCAACGAGGTCGATCCGGTGGTCAAGGGCTTGGATAAGATCGGCCTGGCCGTGCGGGGTGTCCTCGGTGAAGGCAGCGATGCCGAGGGAAATATCTTCCAGGTATCCAACCAGGCGACCCTGGGCGAGTCCGAAAAGGAAATCGTTGATCTCTTGGATAAGGTGGGCAACGAGCTGGTGCAGCATGAGCGCAACGCGCGCGCGCGCCTGCTTCAGGACCGTCTCTCTTTTGTACAGGATTATGTGGGCCGTGCCCTTGGCATCATGTCCCATGCCTGCCTGCTCTCGTCCGGCGAGGTGACGGATCTCGTGGCGGCGTTGCGTTTTGGGGTCGAATTGGGCATGGTTCGCAAGGTGGTGCCCTCCGAACTAAACGAGATAATGCTTTTGACACAGCCGGGACACTTACAGAAACTTTATGAGCGTGTAATTACGACTGAGGAACGGGATGAATTGCGCGCACAACTGGTGAAAAAACGAATCGCTTCGTGCGAATTGGTGGACTGATGGTGATTCAGGCGTCAGAAGTCAGGAGCCAGGAGTCAGAATAGTGAACCCGCAACGAACAGTAGCCTGCTTGTGCAATGTGTGCTTGAGTCTGTCGCACACAGACGTGCTGCGACAGGTCACTGGACAATTAGAAGGGTGTTCTTGGGTTATTCTTAATTCTGACTACTGAATTCTGACTACTTGAGTAGTGAGGACTGATTATGGATGGATTTGCAAACTTTACACCGCGGGCGCAACAGGTCATCAAATTGGCCCGCCGCGAAGCCAGCCGCTTCAATCACCCCTACGTCGGGACTGAGCACCTGCTGCTCGGTCTGATCGTACTGGGGGAGGGTGTGGCCGTTAACGTACTCGAGCGCATGGGCATTTCGCTCGAGAGCGTACGCTACGAGGTGGAGAAGGCCGTGGGACAGGGACCGGAGACCAAGACGGTTGGTAACGTGCCTTTCACGCCACGCTCCAAGAAAGTGCTGCAGCTTGCCTTGGCCGAGGCCCAGGCGCTCAACCATACCTACGAGGGGACGGAGCATATTCTGCTCGGTCTGTTGCGAGAGGGTGAAGGGGTAGCGGCGCAGGTTCTGAAGAACCTGGAAGTGGATCTCGATACGGCGCGTGAGGAAGTCATGCGCGAGCTCGATCCCAGCTTCGAGTATGGCGAGTATGACGATCTCGATGACGAGGAGACCGAAGAGGGGAAGCCTCCTGCGACCAAGAAGTCCGCCAAGGATGTCAAGACCCCGGCCCTGAAGGCCTTCGGGCGCGACTTGACCGCGCTGGCGACCAAGGGCGAGCTGGATCCCATGATCGGGCGCAAGAATGAGCTGGAGCGCACGATCCAAATCCTCTGTCGCCGCACCAAGAACAATCCGGTGCTGCTGGGCGAGGCAGGCGTGGGCAAGACTGCCATCGTGGAGGGCTTGGCCCAACTCGTGGTGTCCGGGGATGTGCCCGACATTATGCACGGACGCCGGGTCATCACACTCGATATGGCCCTCATGATTGCCGGTACCAAGTATCGCGGCCAGTTTGAAGAACGTATCAAAGCCGTAATGGATGAGATCCGGCGCGTCGGCAATGTCATTCTGTTTATGGACGAGTTGCATACCATTGTCGGTGCCGGCGGCGCTGAAGGGGCGATGGATGCCTCTAATATAATCAAACCTGCTTTGGCGCGTGGTGAGCTTCAGTGCGTGGGGGCGACGACACTCAACGAGTATCGTAAGTATATCGAAAAAGATTCCGCGCTGGCGCGCCGCTTTCAGACGATCATGGTGGATGAGCCCAGCGTGGAAGATACGATAGAGATTTTGAAAGGAATTAGTGATCGCTACGAAGCGCATCACAATGCCCGCTACACGGAGGAAGCGATTGAGTCCGCTGCCCGCCTGTCTTCCCGTTACATTACGGGGCGTTACCAGCCGGACAAAGCCATTGACATGATCGACGAAGCCGGCGCGCGCGCCCGGATCCTCTCGTCCAAGCGATCACCCGACATCCGCGACCGTGAAGCCGGGATCAAACTGACCCGTATCGCAAAAGAGAAGGCGATCAAGGAACAGCGCTTCGAAGAAGCCGCCGAACTGCGCGATCGTGAACGCAAGGAGAAGGAGGGCCTGACCAAGATCCTCGATACGTGGCGCAAGGAAAACCGAGAGAACGTCACAACCATCACGGCGGAAGATGTCATGGCCGTGATCTCGAAGTCGACCGGTGTGCCGCTGCGCCGTATGGACCAGAAAGAGCTGGCGCGCCTGTTGGGCATGGAAAAAGAGCTGTCCAGGGGTGTTATCGGTCAGGGCGAAGCTGTGGCGACAATCTCGCGCGCCTTGCGCCGGTCGCGGGCCGACCTCAAAGATCCATGCCGCCCGATCGGCTCATTCATCTTTCTCGGTTCAACCGGCGTAGGTAAGACTCTGCTGGCCAAGGCCCTGGCCGAGTTCATGTTCGGAGACAGCGACTCACTAATACAGCTCGATATGTCGGAGTACATGGAGAAGTTTACCGTGTCCCGGCTGATCGGGTCGCCCCCGGGCTACGTGGGGCACGAAGAAGGCGGACAGCTTACGGAGAAGGTCAGACGTCGCCCCTACTCGGTTGTTCTGTTCGACGAAGTCGAGAAGGCGCATCCCGATGTCATGCACATGATGTTGCAGATCCTGGAGGAGGGAAAGCTGACAGACAGCCTCGGACGACGCGTCGATTTTCGCAATACCGTGGTTATCCTGACCTCCAACCTCGGGTTTGACGCCGCGCACAAGGGTGCCGGGCTGGGGTTTGGGAGCGGCATGGGAGAAGGAGCCGATGAAGCGGGCTTCAGGAACCGGATGCTGGAAGAGGCCAAGCGCGCCTTCAAGCCGGAGCTCCTCAACCGGTTCGACGATATGATCGTGTTCCGGCGCCTGGACAGGAGTGATGTGAGCAAGATCCTGACGCTGGAGCTCAGCAAGGTTCGCGAACGGCTGGCGGCGAAGGGCAAACGTATCGAGCTCACGCGATCCGCTCGCGAGTTCCTGGTTGAGAAGGGATTTGACGAAGCATCCGGCGCGCGTCCACTGCGTCGGGCTGTCGAGCGCTATATCGAAGATCCGCTTGCCGAAGAGATCCTGAAGGGCACTCTGGGCGATGGAAAGAAGATCGAGGTGAAGCGAAAGGATGACGCGCTGGTCTTCCGTCTCAAGGAGATGGCCAAAACCTGAGGGAATAAGGCTTGCAAATTTGGAAGAGAGATGGGTACTATTCTCGGCTTTCGCATGAAAGCGGGAAAGAAGTGTAGACAGAAGTAGATCGGACGGGAGTTCTCATGGCAGTGAAGATCAGATTGACGCGGACCGGAGCCAGGAATGCGGCTGCTTTTCGTGTAGTGGCAGCGGATAGTCGTTCCCCGCGTGATGGACGGTTTCTGGAGATTCTGGGCTGGTACGATCCAAAGCTGGAGAACGCGAATTGCGACCTTAAGCTAGACCGGGTCGCGTACTGGAAAAGCCAGGGCGCGGAAGTCAGCGATACGGTCAAAAGCCTGGTAAAGCAGAAGATGGCCAGGCCGGAAGCAGCAGTGGAAGCGCTCGTCGCTGAAGCCTCTGTTGAAGAAGAAGCGGCGCCAGTTGCGGAGCCGGAGGCCAAAGAAGTCGAGCCGGCTGCGGAGACAGAGGAGGCCGTGGAGGCCACTGAGACAGCGGACGAGGAAGAGGGTAAGGCCGACGCCTAGCCGACGGAATGCGCGGCATCGTTGCGGATTATGTCCGAGCCTCTTGAGATTGATGTAATAACGATTTTCCCCGGCATGCTGCGAGGGTTCCTCGATGCGAGCATGTTGGGGCGGGCTGCGGCCAACGGGTTGGCCGTTGTCCGGACCATCAACCTTCGGGATTTTACGGAGGATGTTCACCGGACCACGGATGATCGGCCCTACGGTGGTGGTCCCGGGATGGTGATGAAGCCGGAGCCGCTGTTCAAGGCCGTTGAGTCGGTGAGGCGACCGGAATCGCGCGTGGTGTTGATGACGCCGCAGGGCGAGCCGTTCACCCAGCGACGTGCGGAGAGTTTGAGCCGGAAACGGCACTTGATATTTGTGTGTGGGCACTACGAAGGCGTCGATGAGCGCGTTCGTGAGAGCTTGATCACTGATGAGATTTCGATAGGTGACTACGTGTTGACCAACGGGGCGCTGGCCGCCACCGTGGTGGTAGATGCAGTGGTCAGGCTGGTTCCCGGGGTGCTGGGAGGAGAAGGAGCAACAGAGGACGAATCGTTTAGCCAGGGGTTGCTGGAGTATCCGCAGTACACCCGGCCAACCCGTTTCAGAGGCATGGATGTGCCCGAGATCCTGAAATCAGGAAATCACGCGGAAGTAGACAGGTGGCGCCGGAAGCAGGCGGCTGAACGGACACGGTTGCGCAGGCCGGACTTGATTACGAAGGATGTGCAAGAGAGAGAAAACCAACATGGATGCACAGGATAGATAGGATGCTTGCCCATCCTGTTCATCCTGTCCATCCATGTGAATGCATGGAAGACGACGAAGGGGGCTGACCATGGTGTCGCAAATGATTGACAAGATTAACGCAGAGCAGATCGAAGGCCGCGACGTGCCGGACTTTGGTGTTGGGGATACGGTGCGTGTACATGTGCGTATTCGCGAAGGCGAGAAAGAGCGTGTCCAGGTGTTTCCTGGAACCGTGATTGCGCGTGACGGTGGTGGCAACAACGAGACGTTCACCGTGCGCCGTGTGTCCCACGGGGTAGGCGTTGAGCGTGTCTTTCCTGTCCATTCGCCGCACCTCGCGCAGATCGAGATCGAGCGTAAGGGCAAGGTCAAGCGTGCCAAGCTCTATTTCCTGCGCAATCTGACCGGGCGCAAGGCTCGCATGAAGATCCGCTCAGCGCGATAGGTTCTGACGATGCTCGAATTCGAGCGCCAACACTGGCAGGCTGGTTATGTTCTGCTTGCCGGTGTCGACGAGGCGGGCCGGGGTCCCTTGGCCGGCCCTGTTGTTGCCGGGGCCGTCGCTGCGCCGCGCGAGCTCCTCGAAACCGAGTCTGACGCACTCCTGCAAGGTCTCACCGACTCCAAGAAACTCACCGAGCGCCGCCGGGAAGCTTTCTTCACGATACTGGAGACCCATCCCGACATTATGATCGGGGTGGGGCAGGCGTCGGTTGAAGAGATTGACCAGCTCAACATCCTGCGCGCCACCTATGTCGCCATGGCCCGTGCCATTGAAGCGCTCCCGGTGGCTCCCGATCACGTATTGGTAGACGGTCGTCCTGTGGAAGGGCTGCCCTGTAGCTCGACGGCAATTGTAAAGGGCGATGGGGCCAGTTTGCTGATTGCTGCCGCCAGTGTTGTCGCCAAGGTGACACGGGACCGGCAGATGGTCGAGTTGGACCGGCTCTACCCGCACTATGGGCTGGCGAAGCACAAGGGATACGGTTCGCGAGCGCACATGCAGGCGCTCTTCGAACACGGTCCGTCTCCGATCCATCGTTGCAGTTTCAGACCTGTCCGCGAGGCCGCAGCCATCCGGCGGAAGGCGTGAGATGCCCAGGAGCGATGATACCGGCAAATGGGGCGAGCGGGAGGCGGAGAAACACCTGCGGCACAAAGGGTACCGTATTCTTGGCAGGCGCGTACGGGTTGCTGGACGCGACGAGATTGACCTCGTAGCGCGCGACCGGGATGTGCTGGTGTTTGTGGAAGTGAAGACGCGGGCAAGCGAGCGCTACGGGCGTCCGATTTCTGCCGTGGATCGGCGCAAGCGGCAGGTAACGAGCCGGGCCGCCGTGCGTTACATCAGGAAGCTGAAGACTCCCGACGTGATGTTCCGGTTTGATGTGGTGGAAGTCGTAGGCACTCCGGAAAGCCCGGATACCACGATACGCCACATTGAAGAAGCCTATCCGTTGGATCGTCGTTATATGATCTAGGGGAAGTACGAACAGCCGAACTGCGGAATAGGGAAGCGGATGTTTGAGTGACAGTTGCTGTGTGAGCAGAACACAGGACCATTCATATGCGCAAGAGATTCGGTCTCAGCAGGCCTTCCCTCTTCGTATTTCGGCTGTTCGAATGTTCGTACTTCCTCTTGACTTATCCTGCTGGCATGGCATCCTGTCGCACGCATTTATGGAAGTGACAAAGAGGGAGTTCAGAAGATGTCTCAGCATCCCAGTTTGAAATCGGCAAGCAAGATCAGGGCACGTCGCAATGTGCTCAAGCGTTTCGAGCGTATTGACCTGCTCAAGGAGCGGGGGAAGTGGAACGACGGAGACCGTGCTACCGGTTTACCCAAGACCAAGTCTGATCAATGATTCGCCACCTGCTTCTCCTTGGGTTAGTGAGCCTGGGACTGTTGTCAGCCGCAATGGCCGACGGGCAGATGAGAGTCACCACGGACGGTGTAAACGTTCGTTGTGGCCCCGGCACGAGTTTTGAGATCGTCTGCCAGGCAAACAAAAGCGACGTGGTGACCGTGCGTCGTGCGACCGAGGAATGGTCGGAGATCGCCGCCCCCGCCGATGCCCGGCTCTGGGTCTACGCCGAGCTGATCGAAGACGCCACCGTTATTGCCTCGCGTGTTCAGATTCGGTCAGGTCCCGGCATCAACTATCGCCCCGCCGGGAAACTTGAAAAGGGCTGCCAGGTATCCATCGAGGAAACGGTCGGTGACTGGGTGCGCATTGCACCTCCCCCCGAAGCGTCGGTCTGGATCAGCAACCAGTACCTTGTGTCCCCGGATGTGCCCGCGCAGGTCCGGGCTCCAGCTCCCGCCAAGCCTCCCAAGCTCGCCAAGCCTGTCCCTGAATCCCCGGCCGTGAGGGGGGGCGCAGAACCAGCGCGGGCTCCGCCCATACCGGTCGTCGCGGCATCAGCGCCCGTCCCTCCGCAGCCGCGGCAGGTTGATAAGGTGGACGAGTCCGAAGATGAGGATCGCCCTCCACTACCCATGGCCTTGGAAGGGCGGCACCTGGATGAGGATCGCCAGCAGGGCGAGCGGGTTCGGTTGGAGGGTGAGATTCGCACGGCCCGGGCCACATGGGGCAAGCTGAGTTCCTATCGCCTCGTCGGGCATGACTCGGAAGGACGGGCTATCACGCGCTGTTACCTGCTTGGGAACCCCGAGCAGCTAAAGTCCGTTCTTGGGCGCCGGGCGTCGATCGACGGTCGGCAGTACTGGGTTCGGCGGGTGCGCTACCCCGGTGTGCGGCCCGATCACATTCGCCTCTATCCTGAGCGGCGATAGTTGGGTCGTCAGGCGGCCAGAAACGTCAATGTTGGAGCATCGGTATGGAATGGTTGAATGTCTCCGTCGTCGGCAACGAAGTCTGGCGACTGGTTCTGTTCTTCATCATCGTGCTGTTTTCCCTGGTTGCGGGTCGGCTGGCACGTTTCTCTGTGGACCGTATTGCCAAGCGGCCTGCATCCGCAGGGCGCAGTTGGCAGCCGGTGGTGCTTAAGGCGCTTGCCCGTCCGTTCGTATTGCTGGGGTTCGCGATTGGCATTCGTCTCGGCGTCTCGGTGTTAGTGCTGGGTGAGGCGCTGGAGGGAATCGCGCATACGTGCGGCAGCATCGTGACGGCAACGGCGATCGGGTATGCAATCTACAGTCTGGTCGACATCATCGACCACTATTTGAGGCAGATGTCCGAGCGGAC
Source organism: Kiritimatiellia bacterium (assembly GCA_029939545.1). Taxonomy (GTDB): domain Bacteria; phylum Verrucomicrobiota; class Kiritimatiellia; order UBA8416; family JABMPJ01; genus JABMPJ01. Next base: position 10,562 of record JAOZSS010000010.1, read on the forward strand.
CGAAAGCCGGGTGGATGATGTTCTGGCCCCGCTGGTGGGGAAGAGCATTCGTATCACGGTGATGATTCTGGTCGTGATGAATGTCGTCCAGCAGGTCAGCGGAAAGAGCATTACCACCATTTTGGCCGGACTCGGTGTCGGCGGACTGGCGATCGCGTTGGCGGGGCAGGATACGATCAAGAACTTCTTTGGTTCGGTTGTCATCCTGGGCGACCGCCCGTTCGAGATTGGGGATCGCATCGTTTTTGATGGGCATGATGGACCGGTTGAGAGTGTGGGGTTCCGCTCGACGCGTATCCGCACGCTGAACGGGCACCTTGTGACGATTCCCAATTCCGAGATGGTGAACCGGACGGTCCAGAACATTGGGCGCCGACCCTATATCAAACGCGTGGCCAACATTACCATCACGTACGACACTCCTCCGGCCAAGGTGACCCGCGCATTGGAGATTGTTCGCGCTATACTGCACGACCATGAGGGGATGAATCCCGATTTCCCGCCGCGAGTCTACTTCAGCGATTTCAACGACTGGGCGCTCAACCTGTTAATGATCTACTGGTATCATCCCCCTGAGTACTGGGATTACATGGCCTTTACGGAGCGCGTAAACATGGAGATCCTCGAACAGTTCAATGCGGAAGGAATTGAGTTTGCATTCCCCTCGCAGTCCATCTATCTTGCAGGCACATCCTCCAACAACGATGCAGAGCAACCCTTGACCCTATAGACGGACGCTTCAGTATATGGCAGTAGTACCTTGTAATAGACGACGCATCCTGGTGGTGGATGACGAGGAAGTCATCCAGAAACTTTTCAGCATGGTGCTGGAGTGGGAGATACCGGAGGCGGATGTTGAGATCGCGGCCAATGGGGCCGAAGCGCTGGAAGCGTTTGCCACCCATCATCACGCTGTACTGCTGATGGATCTGCATATGCCCGTCATGGACGGGCAGTCGGCGTTCATGACACTTGAGCGGCGTTGCCGTGAGCGGGACTGGGAGATGCCGCGTGTTGTCTTCTGTTCAGGGTTCGCGCCGCCCACGGAGTTGCGAGATCGAGTGGCAGGCGACAACGCTCATTGCATGCTCTCCAAACCGGTTGCCAACGACGTGCTTGTGGATGCCATTCGGCCCGGCCTGAATCTCTCCGGGGTCAGCCCTTAAGATATAAATTAACCACATGTTCCAAAACTCAACCAGTGGTGTTGATTTATGTCTTAAGGGTTGACCCCGGGCACCGGGTGAATCCCCTCGAATGTCTATGCGTGTAGTCCGAAACAGTGCCGAGATGCAAACCCTTGCCGTGGAGCGCCGCAGCAGGGGCGTGACCGTTGCATTGGTGCCTACGATGGGCGCCTTGCACGAAGGTCACCTCTCCTTGGTGCGCCTGGCACATGAGCATGGGGACGAGGTGGATGTCACCCTGTTCGTTAATCCCGCTCAGTTCGGCCCGGGCGAGGATCTGAGCCAGTATCCCCGTACGTTTGAGCGCGACGTGGAGCTGTGCCGTGCCGCAGGGGTTTCCACCGTGTTCTGTCCCGATGTTGGGCAGGTGTATGCCGCCGATCACAGTACGCAAGTTGCAGAGACCCGCCTGTCCACGGGGTTGTGCGGAGCGCATCGTCCGGGTCATTTTGACGGCGTAGTAACCGTGGTGGCGAAGCTGTTCAATATCATGCTTCCGTCGTCGGCCGTGTTCGGAAGCAAGGACTTTCAGCAGGCCCGGGTGATCCGGCGCATGGTACGCGATCTCAATTTCCCGGTTCGCATTGTCCTGGCGCCGATCGTACGGGAACCCGATGGACTGGCGATGAGCTCGCGCAACCGGTATCTTTCCGCCAGGGAGCGGGAACAGGCGCTCTCGATATCGAGAGCGCTCAAGGGTGCCGAAGCCGAAGCTGCAGACGGCGCGTTGGATACGGAGGCGCTAGGGAAGTCCGTTGAATCCGCTATGGATGCCGCAGGACTCACGGTGCAGTACGTCGTGTGCGTGGATGCCGATACGCTGGAACCGGTGGCGCGTCTGGAGCGCCCCGTGCTGCTGGCTGTGGCCGCATTCATCGGAAAGACGCGGCTGATCGATAACGTGGTGTTGGACCTGGCAGCAGGGGCTGACCCCAGTCAGGCAGGGCTGACCCCAGTCAGGCAGGGCTGACCCCAGTCAGGCAGGGCTGACCCCAGTCAGGCGCAGTCAGGCTTTGGTTTCTCTACTGCGCGCCGCGGCCAGGCTGCGCGCTTCCACCATGGCCATGAGGATACGGTCCGAGTTGGCGCGTTCCTCTATGCAGACCACCCCGGGCAGTTCATGTTTCCCGATGCGGGGTTGCGCGTCGCGTAGAACGACGATGCCGGATGCCGGAGAGAGCTTAACCAGGGCTTTCAGCGTGCCCTCTTCGTGCGCTCCCAGCAGCGGCCAGTCGATAACCACTGCATCCAGGCGGTCCTCCCTGCCCGTGACAGCGAGGATGTCCGCAATGGTATCTACGAGCGTGACCTCTGCTTCCAACGTTTGAAGACGTTTAACCAGGTTGAGGTGCCGGTGTTTACGGCCGGCAATCAGGACCGTCCAGTGGGCGACGTAACGGTCGATGTCAAAAGGCAGTTCGACCTGTTCCTCGGCAGCATCAAGGGCGGTGGCCACAGGCAGTGCAATACGGAACATGGGGTGGCCATCAGATGCCGTCAACTGGTGCAGCTCGCCCCCGGCACCTTCAAGTATGGAGCGTATGACGGAAAGGATCAGCCCGGTTTCTTCAGAGCTGACGGGTGTCTCGCTCTTTACCTCGGTGCCGTCCGTCCCTGAGCGGACAATCGCGATTCCACCACAGAAACGTTCGTCAATAGCCAGGAGTGGGTGACCTCCAGGTGGCCCGACGACGATAGAGATGCTATCAGCCTTGCGTGTTCCCTCGGTTATGATTTGGGCGAGATTCAGTATCAGTTGTTCGATCTGCATGCCCGTCAGCGACGTGGTCGGCATGTCCTGGATTTCCGTCTCGACGATCCAGCCGGCAGGAAGTGAATCGCGCAGCGTATTGGCAACCGAGGTGACGTGATCCCCAATCATGCGTGCCGACACCGCACGGGTTTGGGGGCGTGACAGTTCCATGAGGTGCCCGGCAAGCGCGATGCCGCGCTCGGCACTGTGCGCAATGCTCTCGATGGAGTCTGCCACCTCGGGTGCGCCATGTGGGAGCCGGGGCAGCAGCGCGGCATGGCCGGCAATGCCGCACAGGAGATTGTTGAAGTCGTTTGCCAGGGCGCGCGCCAGTTGGCCGATCAACTGCAACTTGGCGGCTTGCTGGCGGTGCTGACGACGCGCCTGCGCACCGGTGACATCGCTGACCAGGATGAGTGTCACACCACGCGTCGGCTGAGAGCGGAAACGCAGTGTATGGGTGAGGCCCTCATCAATGTGCGAGCGCTCGACTTCCTGCGGAATGCCGTCGTGGAGCAGAAGCTCTACGTCGGCAGGTTGAAGGGACGGAAAGAGCTCCGTCAGCATCCGCTTCCGGCAGGGCTGTCCGTGAAGCATTGTGCGGGCGGCGGGATTGTAACCAATCGCCCGGTCGTGTGGGTCCACGGCAACCAATCCATCCTGCAGGTAGTCCATGGAGGTGACGATAGCCGAAATGTTGCGTCGGCTCTCTGCGCCGGCCGCGAACTGAATCGACCACAGGCCGAACGCTCCGGCGATGAGCATGAACCCCATCGTGATCGACCAGAGCATGGCCGTGACGACTTCGATATCTGGCTCAGCCACACGTGTGTGCAGAAAGGAGATGGCCTGGCCTACCGCGATCGCCGCGATCGCGAACAGGATAATCATTAGCACCGCGTAGCTCGATGACTCTTTGGTGAACAGTCTCACGGCAACCCTATCGACGTTTCAGGAGTTCGGATCTCTCCTCGCTGCTGACCTGTTCCGACTGCAGCCGTGCTGCCTCGTTGAGTTTGTCGATCTCCTCGAGCAGGGCACGGCGCTCGACCTCGTCGGCGATGATGTGCCGCCGTGTGAGCTGTGTGTTCTCGGGGAGTCCGGTATCGCGTAGGATGGAGTCCGGCATGGCCAGGCCCACCGTGACGAAGATGATCGTTTCTTCCTGGGCCTTCTCTGTGTGGGTGTGTGAGAAGAGGTACCGGCCAATCAACGGGATGCTGCCCAGCAGCGGGACTCGGCTGGTCACTTCGCGGTCGGTGGTCTCGGTCAGGCCGCCGATAGCAACCGTCTTGCCGTTATCCAGGGCAAACACTGTCGAGATGGTCTTCTTCGCAATGATCGGGTAGGTCTGCCCGTTAGGGGCAACCGCGTCACTGATGAACCGGGTGAGCTCCGGCTCGATCTTGACCGTGATGTTGCTGTGGGTGTTGACCGTGGGTGTAACGGTGAGCTTAACGCCCAGGTCTACGGGCTCGCCGGGGTTATAGGTCACCACGGGTGCAATGCCCTGCTGGCCCGGTGTCACGCTGGAAACGAACGGCCGCTCGGTCTGTCCGATATGGATCGTGGCCGCCTCTTCGTTGGCTACGATGATCTTTGGGTTGGACACTATGCTGATTCCGTTCATCTGTCGCAGGGCACTCAACACAACCTGGAAGTCTGCCGCACTGAGGATTGCCGTACGTGCATCGGTAATGGTCTTGGTGAATGTCTGCGAGACGTCAGACGACACGTCTTGACCCACGCTGATTGTGTCGGCCACATTGCGCGTTGGTGTGATGCCGCCGTCGTCATCGATAACCTCGTACTGGTCGTTGTAGACGTCATAGTTATTCTGGACGGTATCCGCCACGCCGCGGCTGTCGCGCTGTCCAACGACGTCAGCGCGCTGATTCTCCCATGTGCGAACATTGCTATAGTCAATCTGCATGCCGGATGCCCCAATACCGTATCCGGCGAGGGACTGCCAATTGATGCCCAGATCCTCGATGGCCTGGTCATTCAACTCCATGAACTTGGCTTCGATGAATACCTGGTCGCGCGGGATATCGATTTCAGTGATCAGTTGGTCGATCTCTCCCAGGTTGGCCGGCGTACTGCGCACCACCAGCGCATTCTTGGATGAAAACTCCGAGACCATGCCGCCTGGCACGAGCATGGATTTGACGACTGGCGACGTATTGGCCACCGAGGCGTACTTGAGGAAGAAGGTCTGAACCTTCATCGGGTCCGGCATGCCGGCAGGGCGGGGGATGATGCGGTAGACGCCGGAGCCGGGCAATTTCTCGTCGAGAGCCAAGCCGTGCATGTCGAGAATCGACTCCAGGGCCGGCTTCCACTCGACATCCGTCAGATTGACCGTCACACGGCCTTGCAGGTTGGAGGGAGTGGCGATGATGTTGGCGCCGGAGATGCGCGTGAACATCCGCACCACGTCGAGGATCTCCACGTCGTCCAGCGTAATGCTGATGAGATCGTCGCCGACATCCGTCACACCCGCGGACAGATTGCCCTCATCCTCGTCGAGTGTCAGAAAGCCCGACGTTTCCTCAGGCTCATCGAGGGCGACCGCTTCCTCCGCCATCATCGCGGGGGCCTCGAGAGGCATGGGCTCAACGGCGATCGGAGCCTCATCGGCTTCCACAGGCAATGGGGCCGCCTCTGTAGCCACGGGCAAGTCCCCCGGCGGGAGTACGGCTGCGGGACCGGGCATATCCTGGGCGGTCAGCCACAGTGATCCTGCCACAAGCAGTGCGGTGGCAGCGGGAAGTAATATGTTTCTCAGTGTGTGATTCATTGGCCTCTCCCATTCTTTCTGGTCGGCGTTCTCATTCGCGTAGTCGTAAGTTTCCTGATTCGTATGCTATTGGTGAATGACCTGTGCGGTGGCGACCTCGCCCGCAGAGTCAATCACCGTGATGAGGTTTGTTCCCTGTTGATAGATACTGCCTAGTTTCGGTGTGTACAGGCCCGTGCTGTTGACGTCGCCCATAATCGAGAAAGCTGCTGTCCAGGAGACATAGGGTTGTGATCCGCCTGCGGCAGTGAACTGAACAGTGATGCCAGGGATGTCGGCAATGGTGGCGGAGTTTGGCGAGATCTGTAGAGCGTTGAGGCCTCCAATTCCGATGGTGGCGGTTGTGGTCCGGCCTAGGGCGTCGACGGCCAGAACTGTGTTTGGTAATACAGCCAGCGCCTGAAATACAGCGTATTCACTGGTCGACCCGACCACTGTGAGCGTTCCAGCGGTCCTGTCGGCGGGGGACCACGTCACCGGAAGTACGGCACCTAAAGCTCTAAAGGCGATTCTCTGTCCTATAACAGAAATTGACCCTTGGAGGGGGTCAAGGCTCAGCGGGACCGTCCCGTCCTCCCTCACCTCGTTCTCTGTATCATTCTCAGCAAAGAGGCTTTCCACGTCGGCCGTGCCCGGCTCATCCTCGCATCCAACGAAGAGGGGCGCGAGGCCGATAGCGATTACCAGTAGCAGTGCGGATACCCCGAGTTGTAACTTGCGCATGATGTCATTCCTCCATGTCAGTGCCCGGCTGCCCGGCACCCTGACGTTTATTGTGTGCGGATTCCGATTGTTGGCAGGTGATAGGGGCGGGCCTCCAAGCGCGTCACCATGACGCCCTTCGCGGTTACTTTCTCTATCAACCATGAATAAAGCATGTCACCTTGCCGCATACTCACGGTCTGGTCGGCCTCAACCAGCCCGACGCCTTTGATGATGGCCATGTAGCGGTTTCTTCCGGCGCGTGTAATTCCTTTGAGATGGAGTGCCGGCCATTGGATCTTCTTTTCGATCTCCTTTTCAGCCCTGGCCTGTTCGGCCTCCTCCTCGTAAAACTCGGGTTCGGGCGGCGGCGGCTCATAGCCGACGGGCCAGAACGGATCGCGTAGCCCCAGCAGAATGGCATCGGCCGCTTCGGTGCTGTTTGTCGCTTGAACGACGTCCATAGCGTTGGTGCCAGTGACGTCCCCCACGGCGTTCGTGTCTGCCACCTCGTCCACAACAGTCGTGTCGGCGTTCTCCATCACGGTGTTCATGTCGATCGCTTCCGGTGCGGCTTCCTCTTCCTGGGCGATGGCCAGGGGGGCGATCAGAAGGAGCGCGAGTATCAAGGCAAGACGCTTCATACGACGTCGCCCTCCTGTTTTGAGATCTCTTCCTTGAGCTGTTCGTCGATCTCCTTCGGGAACTCCGGATCGGCCCAGACCGGCCACTGGACTTCGATGGTGACGTTGTGATTCTCTAGATCTTCGTTGGGGCGCGGGCGAATGATGAGACTGGTCGTGCAGGCGTACGGGTTGTTTATCTCGATCTCGCGCATCAGTCGGACGGCATCGCGATAGGAGGCGATCATGTTGACGCGCACCGTGTAGGCTTTGAGGAGTCGTTCGGCATTGCTCTTGTCGGGCGGGATATCCGAGAGCCCCACCTCACGCACGGGTTCAATGGCTATGTCCAAAGTCTCGGCATGCGTTTCGATTATGTCGGTGGCCTGGAGCAGGTAGTTGCCGAGGACCGGGTGGAGGATGTGTCTCTCGGAGATGTCGCGGATGCTCTTGAGCGTATCCATGCGGCGATCGAAGCTCCGTGCTGCAGCCCGGATCTCCTTGCGTGCTTTCTCCACGCTGGTCTTGCACTCTTCCATACGCGCGAATTTTGCCGTACGCGAGTTTCGCAGGGGATTGATGATTCCCTGTACGAGGCCGAGCAGGACAAGGGAGACGCCCAAGCCGATCATGATAAAGATCTTGGTCCGCTCTTGTTTGTTTTCCGGTAGTTTCATTCGAACGGGCTCGGGTGGTATTCACATTCGAGTTCAAAAATGCGGTTGTCCTTGTCTTCCGGGTCTGCGCCGTAGCGCGGGATCTTCGCGCTGGCAACCCGTTCCTTGAACTCATCGTCTTCGATGAAGTGCTTCTGCAGCCCTTCCACGGCTGTCTCGGCTTCTCGACCGACGGCCGTTCCGGATAGGGTCATGCTGAACGAGCGTGCGGTGGTCCCTTTGTCGGTCTGGTTCAGCACTTGGCTGATTCGCATGGACCGAAGCTGGATGTGGGGGTTAATGCCTTTCTGCAGCGAGATAAGCTGAGGCGCCCAGTCCGTGCTGGAATGCTTCCAGGCTTCGACCTCCTCCAGTATCCCGTCGTTGATCTTGCCGTCATTGAGGACCTTGAGGGCCTGCTCTTTGCGCGGCTCGATTCCCTTCCACTCCTTCTCGGCATTCTTGACCTTGCCCGCGAGCGTGATGGCGTTCATCACGATGAACGCCATCAGCAGAATGGCCGCGATAGGTCCCACAATGGAGGCCACGCGCGTAATCGAACGCATACTGACCATACTGGCGCTGCGCTGCTCATCTGCAAATATCAAGTCTGCGCGAAGGGTCATTGTTCCTCAAAGGTGGCCATACAGGCACCGACAGAGGCGGCAAAACGCCACTCCTGGCCTTTCAAAGCATCCGGAACAGCGTCGGCAGCCATGGTGAGTCCATCAAAGGGATTCCAGGATTCAACCGCCACTCCTATGGCGCTGCTGACTTCGTTTTGCGTGTCGCGGGAGGCCGCCAAGCCTCCGGCAAGATAGATGGCATCCACTTTGCAGTTTTCTCGCCGTTCGACAAAATCGCGCGATACCACGAGCTGGCGAATCAGTGGTTGCATCACTTCGGTGGCCGCGGCCGAGATGTCGAATGAGCCGTCGGATATGATCCCGATGGCGGTCTCGCGGTTGACCCCGAGCGTGGCTTCCACTTTGTCGAGCAGGGCATTTGTGCCCCGGTCGAGTTTCCTGATCAGCACGGGTGTCCCCCGGTGTAAGAAGGCGAAGAGACTGGATGTCTCGCCGAAATCGATCAGCCCCAGCGTGTCTTTCTCCCTGGTCGCAACGGGCCCGTTGAGAAACGCGGTCATGGTGGCCAGTCCGGAAACTTCGATCGAGTGGGGCGCGGGGGTGCCGCTCGTGGGCAGGAGGCCGAGTGCTGCTGATGCAAGATGATCCGGATAGGCAACCGCGACGAGACGGGTCTCGTTTCGTCCGCCTCCATCGCTCAAGAGCGTGTAACTGATTCGAAAGTCATCCGGGTTTTCGAGCCCCATGCTATCCACGACTCGATCATCAAGATCCGCATCGTCCTTGCCCGGGAGCGTCAGCAGGCGAATGATGGCCGGGCCGTTGTCCACGGCAAGCGAGGCGTAGTGCGCATTCATATGGGACGCGAAAGGCAGAGGTGGAAGTGGTGCCGTTTCGTCCGTCTCACCCTCCGGGGCAGGCATGTCGATGATGTCTGCCCCGACGACAGAGAGACCGTCGTTATTCTTGCGCATGCGAACAGCGCGCACGGATCCGCTGCCGACATCGAGCCCGACAACGTCCGTAGGTCCCCGTTTCAGGGCTTGAAGTATCTCTGCTGGTGATTTCATTAGATGTACTATACTGCGGTCATAGTATGAGCAAGTTCCGTGCGAGACAACACCAAAGTCAATTCTTTGAATTGAGAATTGTGGACAGCAAGGCGGGTTTATCGTCGCTTGCCGACACCGGGCCATGCCCCCCTCGCCACAGAACGTCGGCTTGCTTTGCGTAGTGTTTCGCATCGGTCAGCTTCCCTGTGTTGTGCAGGGCGCGAGCCAGATTGTAGTTCACGGCAAAGGCGAGCCGATCGGGTGGGCCGGGGAGTGACGCAAAGGCCCTATATAGATATGGAAGGGCTTGCTCGTCCTCGCCGAGCTCAATCAGGGCCAGGGCGAGGTTGCTCAGGATGCGGGGGCTGGCCTCCATTCCGTAGGCGCGCAGGAAGTGGCGATAGGCGTCCCTCGGGCTGTCGGGCAGGGAACATTCGCCCAAGTTGTTGCGTGCCGCGACGGTCTCCGCTATGGCTAACGATTTCCGGTATGCGTTGCGGGCCTGGTCCTTATCTCCCAGGGCGCGATAGGCGTTTCCCAGATTCGTGTAGGTGATCACGCTGCGATCGCCAAGAGAGAGCGCCTTCTTAAAGCAGAATGTGGCGTCTACGTAACGCCCCTCTCTGGTCAGGGCAATGCCCATGTTGGCAAATGCCTGCCTATATCCCGGTTCCAGATGGACGGCTCTCAAGTAGGCTTGGATCGCAGAGGCGTACTCGCCGTCCAGGTTCCGGCTGTTCGCTACGTTGTATTGGACATAGGCCGAATCAGGGGATGTATGCGCCACGCGTTCAAACAGTGTCCGGTTGTTCTTCCAGTAACGCGTGTGAATAACCACAAGCATGATGGACCCTGTCACGTAGAGCAGCACAAGCAGGGGGCCAAGCGCTCTGCTGATCCATGGAAGGTCCCGCGTCAGACGCGCCTTGCTCCACAGGGCCACGACGCCGACGAGCAATCCGATCGACGGCAGGTAGAGAAAACGATCGGCATAGAGCACGTCGCCGAAGACCCCGAGCTTGAGCACTGGGAGCAGCGCGATGAGGAACCAGCCCAGCAGAAGTGCCGACGTCTTGGATACTCGCCGCCAGAGCACCACCAGCAAGGCTATGTACCCCAGCATCATGAGGGTCCCGGTGATGATGACCCATGGATGTGTTAGCGCGGCATAGGTTTCGGGATGGTGAGGATCAATGGCAACCAGGTGCGCCATGAGGCCCGCGTAACGCATTACCACTCCGGGGATGGCCGCCAGACGCTCCCCGGGCGCTCCGAACAGGCCCGGCCCCACCACGCGACCCAGCACCATAATCCGCAGCAGAAGGTACCCGCCTGTGACCAGAAAGACTCCGGCAATGACGGGCAGATAGCGGTGCCAGCGCGCATGGCCTCCCGGCTGTATCGCAACAAAGGCGAGTATGATGAGGGGCGCAGAGAGCGCCATTTCCTTGCCCAGCAGCGCCAGGAGGTAGAACAGAGAGACCGCCGCCACGGGCCGCCAGCCCAAACGGCTGCGGTTGTCTCCATGCGGAAAGGCCAGCAAGGCGGCCAGCACGAAGAGAGCGGAAAGGAGGTCTGTGCGCCCGGAAATCCATACAACGTTTTCTACGTGTGAGGGATGGACAGCAAAGAGTGCGGCGGCCACAAACGCTGGCGTTCTTCCCTCGAGCAGGCGCAGGCCAAGCAGGTAGACCAGACAGGTCACTGTGGCGTGAAGCAGCAGGTTGGTGAGGTGATAGCCCATCGGGTTTAGGCCCCAGACCAGATAGTCCAGCCGGTAGGATATACTCACGAGGGGACGGTAAAAGCTGCGGGTCGGGTCTTCTGTGTTGGCCCCGGTCTGCCAGAAGCTGCGCAGGAACGGCCGTGCCCAGTGGCCTTCAACATGGATATCCGGGTTCTGAACGATGAGGCCGTGGTCGTCCCACACAAAGTCGTGTGTCAGCGACGGACCAAACACAATCAGAACCAGCAGAACGAGCAGGCAACATAGGAATGCGGAGACGAGGCGTGTGCGAATGACACGGTATTGCGCTTGAGGCCCGGGCATACTACGTGCTTTCCTGTGGACGAGGTGTTGAGAGGCCATCCATATGCATGAGGAAACCAGCCGACCGGACGGAAGTCAATCTGCGATATGCGCCGGCACGCCTATGGTGCGCCGGACCGCTGCGGCGGGCTACTGGGCGCGGTCGGCGGATCCATTGAATCGGGGTGCCTGCTTAGGTGATGCGGAGACTGAGGCGCGCATGCGCCTGGCCTATGCGTCATTCCTCTCGCCCGAGACCGCCGAGGCAGTCGCCTGGATGGGTGACCTGGCAGACCAGCGCGTGGTGGTTCTCGGCTGTGGATTGGGTGTGGGGGCGGTGCACTTGGCGCAGCGCGGTGCGCATGTGATGGCAATAGACGTGTCGGCGGTACGATGCGCCGCGGCCGAAGCCTGGGCCAGCCGTCAGTCTGTTTCCGGGTCGATAGCGTTCCAGTGCATGTCGGCAGAAGCGCTGGACCTGGACGAGGCGTCGGCGGATCGGGTCTTCGCCCGCGACGTGCTGATGTACACGGATCCCGCCCGCGTCGCGGCCGAATGTGCGCGCATCCTTCGCCCGGAAGGCCAAGCCGTATTCGTGGAGTCCCTGGCCGGGGCGGGATGGATGCGCGCCATGCGGCGGATGACGAATCCTCGCGAGTGGAGTTCGTTCACGCACTATCTCTCGTATGCCCATCTCGGGTGCCTGGGCAACGGGTTGCGGTTGGAGCGGCAGGAGGGTTGGCACGTGCTGGGGGTGGCGGCATTTGCCCTGCTATTCAAGTGGGGGTGGTTGGGGGGCTACCGGGCACTGTTGCGCTGTGTGGGCCCGATCGACCGGCACGTGCTGCGGACAAGGCCGACGATGCAGTGCGCGGCGTGGCGTGGCGTGGCGCTTTATTCGGTCGATGCGGCAGAGGAGAAACGCGTATGACGAGTCGGCTCGGAGCATGGCGCGTCGTGGCTGCTGGCCTGTTGCTGGCGGCCTTGGCGGCGCTTGACGTGTGGCAGGTCCGCCGCGCGGGGCGTTGCCGTGTGGTGGTGCGCTGGGATGCGGAGCAGGCGAGCGCCGAGGTGGACGGCATCTCCTGTGTCACCGTGCCCCTGCCGGTTGACCTCCAGGGCAGCCGGTGCGGGGTCTACGTGTATCATCCGTCGGAGCGGACCCACCGGCAGCGCTTCGAAAACCTGGTTCTGCGGACCGGGGGAGAGAAGCAGGGGGTGTTTAGCTACCACCTGCTGGACCCGGAGCGGGAGCGTGCGAGGCTCGCGCTGGGCAACGGGTGGGATATTGAGCGGGGACGCGGGTTGAGCCACGCAGGCGCGAGCTGTGAGCGGGCGGTTCTGGTGTTGCCGCACGCGGGGGGGCGGTCGGGTGAGTTGGGTGCGGATCTCATCACACCTACCGATGCCGGGATCATGGTCCGGGGGCGCGACGAGAACAATGGACTCGTGTTTGTGGTGCGTCCCGCGTGCAATGATGCCTTCTTCTTTCGACTCGCAGAGGGCGAACCGGGGCCGGTGCTGGCGCTGGCTCCGCTGCGCGATGTGACGCTCGGACGGGAAAGCCTGCGATTGCTCGGACTGTTGGGGCGCCTGGGTTTCCGCGGGGCGCTTGCCGTAGCGGGCCTCTGGCTGCTGGTGAACGTGAGGGGGCGCCGCGCAAGGGCTGCGCGCCGAAGACGGCGGCTTCCGGCGTGGCTGCGCGGGGCCATACTGTTTGGCATCCCGGTTATCTTGACCGCGTGGGTGGGGAGTGTCGGATTGGAGCGCGTGCCACATCTCGCGGATGAGACCGCCTACTGGTTCCAGGCGCGTCTGTTTGCCGAGGGGCGGCTGTGGGCGCCGGTTCCTCTGCTTCCTGAGTTCTTCGAGCATGACCATATCCTGATGCGTGGGGGGCGGTGGATGGCAAAGTATCCCCCCCTGTTCTCTGTGCTGCTTGCGGGTGGCATGCGCGCGGGTGTCCCGTGGCTGGTCAATCCGGTACTGGCCGGGCTCCTGGCGCTTGGGAGCTTCAGGCTGGCGGCCGGATGGCGTGGGTGCCGCGCGGGCTGGCTGACGTGGCTGCTGCTCGTGAGCTCTCCCTTCTTCCTTTTTATGGGGGGGAATCTGATGTCGCATATGGCCGCAGCGACGTTTCTGCTGTGGGCGGTTATCGCCGGGCGGGCCGCCTTGCGTCGCGGCGGAGGATGGCACGCCGTGGGTGGCGGCGCGGCGCTGGGTGCCGCCGTGCTGACAAGGCCATATACGGCGATTCTGTATGGAGGCGTGGCGTTGCTCTTTGCCGTGGGCTGGGCGGTTCGGGCCGGTCGGACCCGGTCGTTGGCGGTGCTTGTTGGCTGGGGGCTGGCGGGGATGATGCCCTTGGCCGTGGCCGGGGGCCTGTGGCTGGCCTCATTTCAGGCCGGTGACGATGGTGACGCATCGCTGAACGTCTATACGCTCTACAGCAGATCGGACGCTCTGGGGTTTGGCGAGGATAAAGGAAAGGGCTGGCTGAAGACCTGGGGCACCTGGGGGCACACCCCGGCCAAGGCGGTCCGCAGTGTCCGATTCTATCTTGAACATACGGCGCACTACTTGCTCGGATGGCCATGGCAGCTCTCGCTGATGTGGGTGCCGGTTCCACTGTTGCTGCGACGCCACAGAGGGCGCTACCTGTTTATGCTGGCCGTCATGCTTGCGCTGATCGTGGGCCACATGTTCTACTGGGCCACGCAACATATCGGGTATGGGGCACGCTACTGGTTTGCCGCAGTGCCGCTCGCCGCGACACTCTCGGGTATCGGCATGGAGTCGCTTGTCGCGGCCAGACCCGGTCGCCGCAGTGTCTCTGGGGCGGTGGGTGTGATGGTGTGCTACCTGGTTCTCGCTGGACTGGTGGCATGGAACATCCGGGTCTATATGCCCGTGCATCTGAAGGATGCACGGCAATACGGGAATGTCAGTGGAAACCTGCACAGGGAAGTCGAACGGCGTGGTCTGGAGCGGGCGTTGGTGTTTGTTGAAACCGAGAACCTTCTCTTCAACGATGGCTTTTTCATGAACGATCCGCTTTTCAGGGAGGGACCGGTATTCGCCAGGGACCTGGGCGCATACAACAAGGCTCTGGTGGCGGCCTTCCCTGACTATGATGTCTACACGTGGGACAAGACGGAGCTGCGTCCATGGATCAACATGGAGCCGGGAGACCCTGATGGGTGATTCACAACAGAACCGTCCCGCATGCGAGGGCGCTCCGCCGGTACGGACGGAGTCACTGCCCCTCTTTGCCCCGGTGATCACCGAGGAAGGGATTGCCGCCGTGGAGCGCGTGTTGCGCTCCGGTTGGCTCGCCACCGGTCCGCTCGTATCCGATTTTGAGACGGCCTTTGCCGACACGGTCGGAGGGGCGCACGCAGTGGCGGTGACGTCCGGCAGCATTGCCCTCGAACTGGCCCTGGAAGGGCTGGGCGTTGGCGCGGGCGATGAGGTGATTACGACACCCCTGACATTTGCCGCCACGGCTCACGCCATCATGAACCGGGGTGCCACGCCGGTGTTGGTGGATATCGACCCCCTGCGCTGGACGCTCGATCCTGACCAGGTGGAGTCGGCCATCACCGAACGCACGCGCGCGGTCCTGCCGGTTCATTTTGCCGGGCGTCCCTGCGATATGACGCGCATCGTCGCGCTTGCGGAGGCCCGCGGACTTGCCGTGCTCAGCGACTGTGCCCACGCGATTGAATCAGAGTGTGAAGCCCGGAACCTGGGCGGCTGGGGTAGCGCGAATGCATACAGCTTCCACCCCTGCAAGACGCTGACGACCGGGGAAGGGGGCATGGTCGTCACGGACGATCCCGACCTGGCTGATCGTGTTCGGCGATCAAGATTTCACGGGCTCGTGCCGGCACCCCCGGGGTCGGGTTGGATGCGTGACGTGACAGGGCCCGGCCACAAGGCCAACATGAGCAACATCCAGGCGGCGCTCGGCATCGAGCAGCTTCGCGTGCTGGATGAACGCTACGCGCACCGGTGCGCACTGGTCGAGCGGTATCGCAGCGCCCTCGCAGCCATCGAGGCGCTCACGGTGCCGCCGGTCTGTCCAGCCGGCGACCGGCACGCCTGGCATCTCTTTAACGTATTGCTGAACCCCGAGCGGTTGCGGATCGATCGCGAGACGCTCATCCGTGCCATGGCGGATGAGAACATCGAGGTGGGGATTCACTATCGTCCGCTCCATTGCCTGACCTATCTGCAGGAGCGGCTGGGTGTGGATGAAACGACCTGTCCGGTTGCGACAGATGTGGGGTCACGCAGTCTCTCGTTGCCGCTGCATGCCGCCATGTCGGTCGGTGATGTGGACGGTGTTGCGGCTGCGCTCCAGAGACTGGAGACCTACTATGGAAGCTGACTCCACAGGTCCCGGTGAAGCTGTCACAGTGGCGGTGCTTGTGCCTGTCTACAACGAACGAGCCACGGTGCTGGATGTGGTCAGGAAACTCGCCGGGGAGCTCGGGAATCTCAAGGCGAGCGGACACATCTGGGTCATCAATGATGGCAGTACCGATTGGGATGATGACATAGCAGATGCACTGAAAGCATCAGGTCCGGTTTCGGTTGTCACCCGCCCCGTGAACGCAGGCAAGGGCGCGGTGCTCGGCTGGGCGTTCAGGCATGTGGAAGCGCGTTACATGGTTATCATCGACGCCGACGGGGAATACCTGCCGTCAGAGATCCCCGCAGTTCTGAATCCGCTACTCAACCAAGAGGCCGACTGGGTCATGGGGGCGCGCTACGGGTTCGGTCGCCCGCGTCCACGCCAGTACATGGCAACCTACTGGGTCAACCGACTCCTCTCGGCCTGGTTCAATCTGCTGGCAGGCCGACGCCTGACGGCCGACCTGCTCACAGGGCTCTATGCCTGTCGTGCCGAGTGTGTTCGCAACGTGGTGCTACAGGAGCATCGGTTTGCCTATACGCCGGAGCTGATGTGGAACGTGCTGCGTGGCGCGAGGCCCAGGTGGCTTGAAGTGCCCGTCACGTACCGCTTTCGTAGCTATGCCGAGGGCAAAACCATTCGGTGGTGGGAGACATTCACGATCTTTGCCGCCACGCTGCGCTACCGATTTGTCCGTGTGAAAGGTGCACCGTGAGAGCAGAACAGCAACCGGCCATCAGGGTGGATGTAGACTTTCGGGTCGGCATGCAGAAGGCGGTGCCGTATATGGCTAACCTTTTGGCGAGGAATGAGATGCGGGCGACGTTCTTCCTCGTGACCGGATGGTCTCCGGGCCGCTCATGGCTGCGCAAGCTTGCGCGGCCAGCCGTGCTGCGCCGGTGGCTGCGGATCGGGGCCTGGCGACTGGCGGGACGGGCCGACGTGTGGGGGGAGCTGTTCAGGCGGAGTGAAACGGCTGACTATGAGGCCCTGCTGGGATCGACCGTAGCCCTGCTGGACTCTCTGGGCCACGAGGTAGCCCTGCACGGGTTCGATCATGAATGGTGGGTCGACGAGGTGTGGCGGGCGACGCCGACGCGCCTCACGGAGGAGATGGACCGCGCGTATGATGCGGCTCGCGCCGCCACCGGACGGGACGATTTTGCGTGGGGATCGCCGGGATGGCGGACGTGCGACTCGGTCATGCGCGACCTGGCGAAACGGGGTGTGCCCTACCTGGCGGAGTGCTGGGGCAGGGGACCGTTTCGCACGCGGTTGGATGACGGGGCGTGCCTCACTATTCCCCATCACCCTATCACCGTGCGTTCCTCCGAGTCGATGGCAGGCCGATCAGACACGGACGTGGCGACTTCAATCGCCGAGTCGTGCGTGGCGCATTCCCGGAGCGTATGCTGCTTGCACGATTACTACGAGGGACTGCTCCGTCCCGGTCTGCTGGAGGCACTGGTTGACGCGTTGAGGGGGCGAGGTCTCCATTCACTCACGCTTGCCGAGGCGAGCCGGAACAGGGAAGGCGATCTGCCGTCGTTTCCCGCATGCCGGGTTGGTCGACGCCGTGTGCCGGGGTTTGTCGGCGAGGTGTCGGTGCAGGAAGGGGAGCGGTAATGCGGGCCGTTGTTTTTGCCTACCACAGTATGGGTGTGATCGGCCTGGAGGCGCTGCGACGGCATGGAGTGGACCTGCCGCTGGTGTTGTCGCACCGGGATGATCCCGGCGAGAAGTGTTGGTTTGCATCCGTGGAGGAATGGTGCCGATCAAACAGTGTGCCCTGCGAATGTCCGGAGGATGTGAATCAGCCCGCATGGTTGCAGCGAATCTCCGCCTGCAAGCCAGACATGCTCTTCTCGTTCTACTATCGCCGTCTGCTTGCCCCTGATTTGCTGGCCATGGCTCCGCAGGGGGGGCTGAATCTGCACGGGTCGCTGTTGCCTGCCTACCGCGGACGGTGTCCGGTCAACTGGGTGCTCGTGCGCGGCGAGACAGAGACGGGCGTAACGCTGCATCACATGGTGGCACGAGCCGACGCGGGTGATATTGTTGGCCGCGAGAGCGTGTCGATCACACCGGAGGATGATAGTGTTACACTCTATGGCAAGCTGGAGCACGCCGCCTGCGTGCTTCTGGATCGCCTGCTCCCACTCGTGATCGAAGGGCGGGCGCCGCGCGAGCCGCAGGATGAGGCGGCGGCCACAACCTTCGGCGGGAGGTGCCCGGCCGATGGCCTGATCGACTGGGCCCAGTCGGCCGCCAGTCAATACGACTTAGTGCGTGCGGTAACCGATCCCTATCCCGGTGCATTCAGTTACCTGGCAGGGAAGCGGCTCGTGATATGGCGAGCGGCCGTGGACGATGGTGCCGCCATTCTTGACCCGGGCCGATTGCGGGTGAGTTCAACAGATGCGATTGTCGGATGCAGTGGCGTTGCCCTGAAACTGTTGGACGTCTCCTGGGAGGGTCAGCGGCTCACCTATGCGGAACTGGCAGATGCGCTCCGAGAGTACGATGGGGCTTTCCTGACCTCCGCCTGCCCTCCGTAGCCTTGGCGGAGGAGGGCCCTCCGACTT
>JAOZSS010000292.1 GCA_029939545.1 Kiritimatiellia bacterium
CCCTTTTCCTAGATTATTCCTTTCTTGAGCAGGAGCGGAAGACCGGTTACACCCGTCGCTGAGATAGGGGCATTATTCCGGGATGCGGTAGGGCTGTAGCACAAGGCAACTAATTCACTGTGTCGAAACAGGGCGGCCCCGGCAAATACTATTAGGGGACTGAACGCGGCCGAGCACCTGTCCTGGCTGCTGCCAATCGTCTGCTTCGTCATGGTTTACACAAACGGCGCCCGCATCAGGGATGGCGGTGCATCCCCCTCCCCCCATGCCTCGAGAACGAGCTGGCGGATGGTCTGAAGCTCATTGCCGCCGTCGGGCCGGAACGTATCGAGCAGGAGGCGCGGCAGGTGGTTGTCGAGCCACTGCCGCACGAAAGTGACCGGGATATCCAGTCGCTTGCAGGGCCAGATGATGGCATCGGCCATGAAGCGCTCGCGCCCCATCAGGCCGAAGGCCGAGACGGGCTGTTCATTGAACGTGGATCGGTTGATCACGCCGAAGTAAGCCCCGGCTTCCAACGCCTCAACGGTCATCACCGCCTCAACCGCGTGGCGGTAGTAGCAGAGCTCCGAGGTGTTGGCTAGGTTGGGGGCGGAACGGAATACGGCTTCGGCGACAGGCCGCGTGAAGAGCTTATAGCCGGAATGGAAGTCCGGGTATTCGCCGAAGGTGAACGCGTGTTCCATGCGCAGGGGCTTGCCGGTCACCGCGGCGTGATAGGTCAAGGCATCCAGCAGAATGCGGTCGGCCAGCTCCTCCAACTCCCCGCGCAGAAATCCCATCGGGCGGTGCATCGAGGAGCGCTGTCCGAGCACGGTGATCCTGTCCGTGCGAGCCTGCTCTCGAATAGCCTCGGCGGCGCGCACCATGTTGAGCAGCTCGTTGGCGAAGTGATCGCCATCCTGGTCGACGCAGATGACGTGCTCAAGCGCAGGATCATCCAGCAGGTGATCCACGCCCAGCCGTGCACCCTGCAACTTGCCGAGCGGCTTCTCGGCCGTGATCTGACGCATGCCGAAACGGGACGCCAGATCGGACGCCACCTCCTGTCCGCACGCCGCTCCGTCCACGCTGAGGCAGATGCGCTGTGGGTCGCTCACCTGCTCGCACAGCAGGACCACATTATCGGTCAGTGCCCGCGTCGCATCATCTGCATTCATTCCGTCAGGAATGTGCACGGTAACCACCACGCCGGTGCGGTTGCGAAGCAAGTCGATCATACGCTGCATGGCTAATCCTCTACTGCAAATGCAGGCCCCCACCAGCCTCGCGCCGGTGGTGACGCCCCGCCAAACCCGATTCAGCTCCTGTTGTTCACGTCCCGGTACCACTCGACAAAGCGCGCGATACCGTCCGGCACCTCGGTTGTGGGATGGTAATCCAGAAGTTCCTTCGCTTTGCTGACGTCCGCGCAGGTGATCGTGACATCGCCGGGCTGCATCGGCTGGCGAGCGAGGATGGCCTTCTTGCCTAGCGTGGACTCGATCAACGCGACGAGCTTGCTGAGGCTGGTCGTGCGCGACTCGCCCAGGTTAATGATCTCATAGCCGAGGTCGCGGTCCACCGCCGCTTCGACGCCGTCGATGATGTCGCTGTAATAGGTGTAGTCGCGCTCGGTGGTCCCATCGCCATAGAACGGCACAGGCTCGCCCTCGTCGATCAGGCGCGTGAACTTGTGAATGGCCATGTCGGGCCGTTGGCGTGGGCCATAGACCGTGAAGAAACGGAGCGCCGTGAACGAGATACCATAGAGATGGTAGTAAGTGTAGCCGTACAGCTCCCCGGCGGCTTTCGTCGCGGCGTACGGGCTGACTGGGCGGTTCACGGCGGCGTCCTCGCTGAACGGAATCTCTTTCACGTTTCCGTAGACACTTGAAGACGAGGCAAAGACAAAGCGCGTGATGTTGTGTTTGCGTGCCGCCTGGAGGAGGTTCAGCGTGCCGCGGCAGTTGACCTCTTCATATAGAATCGGATCCACCAGACTGGGCCGCACCCCGGCGCGTGCGGCCAGATGCACGATCACGTCAAAGGCGTGCGTATTGAACAGCGTTTCGAGCAGCGCCACGTCGAGAATATCGCCGCGTACGACGGAGAGTCCGTCAGGGGTTCCCAGCTCGGCGAGGTTGCGTTCCTTTATTGAGGGATCGTAGTAGTCGTTGAAGTTGTCGAGCACAACGACCTCGTCCCCCCGCCCCAGCAACCGCTGCGACAGGTGGCTACCGATGAACCCCGCTCCGCCTGTGACCAGAATACGCATAGTGTCTCCCTGTCCCTGTAGGATCGAACAGAACCGTAAAGCGTTGCCTGTAAGGTGTCAACCGGACAAGCGGTGCCTCCATATTTGGCTTGGCCCGACCCCTCCCCTGCGTTACGTTTACGGCTCGACAAACGAGCGGGGCAATTATGGGCGAAACGACCGAAAAACCGAGATGGAAGGGCATCGTGCTGGCGGGGGGTACGGGCACCCGTCTGCACCCGGTGACGCTTGCTGTCAGCAAGCAT
>JAOZSS010000011.1 GCA_029939545.1 Kiritimatiellia bacterium
GTTTCGTTCTCGCCTGCACAGGCGTTGTCCTTGCGACTTTCCTCGCCATCGTAATCGGAACCAGAAAAGCTCGTCTCCCGGATCACTGCCGACTCTATGAGGCACGGGACACCCATCCACGCGTCTACCTCGACAGCACAAGACTGGAGAACCTGCGTGAGAGTGCGTTCAGCACGCATGCCTTTATCTGGACACAAGTCGTCTCATGGGTATCGGAGCAGGTTGACGCCCAACCACCGGAAATGTTGAAGGGCGACTTCCGGCGTGCTGGAGAACTCATTCCCTATGCGGCACTGTGCTATCTCGTATCCGGTGATGAAGCCACTCTAGCCCTCGCCACTCGATTCATGTTACGGATCACGGCGCTCAAGGATTGGGGCAACAACAAGGATATTGAAGCCGCACACCTGCTCTACGGGCTTGCCGTTGGCTATGACTGGCTACAGGCGGAGCTTACCGAGGTAGACCAAACGGCCGTGCGCGATAAACTGATCCTTCAGGGCAAGCGATTGCGCAGGCACTGCGGATGGGCACACCCGCCTCTGAACAACCATCGGACCGTCAAGCTCGCCGCACTCGGTGTGACCGGGCTTGCCGTATACCCCGAACCGCCGTCTGTCGCGTGGCTGGACTTCGTGAATGACGCATTCAACAAGACCCTCACTTACTATGGCGAAGACGGCATGTCTTGTGAAGGCATCAGCTACTGGAGCTACACGGTCGAGTATATGCTGAAGTACTTTGTTCCAGCAGACACACTTCTGGGAACACGGTTCATGGAGCATCCGTGGATACGCAACGCGGCGGACGCCCCCCTCCACTATGCTCTGCCGTTCACTACATGGACACCAACAAACATGTTTCTCAATGTAGCTGATTCGCCCCGCTTCTGCTGGTATGGCCCACACTACCAGCTCTACAAGCTGGCGTCGCTCACGCGCCGACCTGAAATTCAGTTGCTGGCCGAGACGATACAGAAGGCCGACTTCACACGCCATCATTCTGACTGGCTTGCCATGCTGTGGTACGACCCTTCTCTGTGCGCACATCCGCCAGGCGAGGCCCCTTTGACCAAGGTCTTCCATGACTGGGATCTTGCCCTCATGCGCAGCGGATGGGGGCCAGAGGCGACCCTCTGTTCGTTTCGCTGCAGCCCAATCGGGGGCCATCAGGCAGAGCGCATACGCCGCCCCGTCTACCCCGGCTCAGGGCACTGTCATCCCGATGCAAACAGCTTCACGATCTTCTCCCGCGGCGAGTGGCTTGCCGTTGACGCCGGGGCGACACTCACCAAACGAACCCGTGACCACAACACCCTGCTTCTCAACGGTGTCGGTCAACTGGGCGAGGGTCAGCGTTGGCTACGCGGTCGGGTTCAATTTTCTCAGGCTCGCAAACCACGCCTGGTCTTCAAGCACAGCACCCCCGATTACGAGTATCTCGTAGGCGATGCATCCCATGCCTATCGCAAAGAAGCACGCCTGGGGAAGTTCCTCCGCCATTTCCTGTACGTAAGACCAGACACAGTCGTTATCCTGGATCAGATCGAGACAGAACAGCTCTCATCCGTCGACTGGCTTCTCCACACACCGGGAGCTATCCGTTTGATCGACGATGCATCCGCTCAGATACAGAGAGAAGACGGCGGCCTTCATGTGGCCTGGACGGCAGCAAGCACCATTCGCGGTACGGCCGACACGCAAGAGGTGGAAACAGAGTATCCTGGAATGGATTGGCACTCCCTCAACGTCCTGTCCCTGCATGTCGACACCATGGAGCAGACGTGGATAGCGACGGTGCTCATCGCTACAGATCCAGGCAAACAGCCCACTGTTGACTTCAGCACGCCGAGCCCAACAGCCCTGGAGATTGTCGTGCAGCGGGAAGAGGAATCACTGGAGATACGCTTGGATGACATTCATCCGACAGGGGCCGTTTCGCACGTTCCTTTGCGGATTGGCGTTCGTGTTGGGAACGACTCCCCGCAGGGCTGATATTCACCGTTCCATACGCCGGTTGAACATATCGCCCTTCGGGCGGGCATTCGACCAGATCGGTTGTCATCCCGAGCGAAGCCGAGGGTTCTCGGTGTAACGGAGCATGGTAAACTGGAGATCCCTCGGCAAGCTCGGGATGACAGGCTCTACTCTCTCATTCTCAAGAAATACAATCTTCTATAGGTTCAAGTTGTTCTCTGCCTCAGCTCACGGCCAGGCTGAACACGTTGGGCTTGCGGTATTCTCTGTGGCAGCAACGGTTGCAGTGTCTGAACAAGCCATTTTTCAGCATGTGACGACGCACCGCACGAAAGGTCGCTCCGTTCCAACAGGTGTCCGGTGATGTGCCTGGATAACGGCCCAGATACACCCCTTGGCAGGGACCCATTTCCCCGCGAGGAGAAATATCCATCCGCCGCCAGGGGCTGAGACAGAGATCAGGGAAGGAATGGTCAGGAGCGTCGTAGTACCCCTCGACATCCTCGTCTGAGAGGGCGGGTTCAAATCCTACCTTGATGCGAGAGAGAGACCCCGCCACAAGCCGGCCGACCATGGTCCGAACAAGGGATCCATCAAGATCGTCGGCTTGGCGAAGCGGCCTTGACAGGTCCACCCGTGTCGACAAGCATTGCAGGAACTCACCCACCTCACATTCCTCACGTTCGAAAACGAACATCGGATGCTGGAAGCGGATCTCACGGCAGCCGATCCGTTCAGCTTCCTCTACGGTCTCTTCCATCTGGTCTATGTTGAATTTGGATATCACACATTGCGCGCGTATCAGCGGCCTCGAAGCGCCCTTGTCTTGCTTCAACTGCCGAATCAGCCGCACCCCTTTAGCGAGTCGATCAAAGGACTCTCCACGAATGCGATTGTGCGTATCGCGCGGTCCATCCAATGAAACAATGATCCTGTCGATACCGCTCTCAACCAGTTCGGCTGCTCGATCCTCGAGCAATACGCCATTTGTGTTCAGTGACACATACAGCCCTCTCTTCTTTATCGCCTGGATCATGGGGACTAGCGATTCTGAGAGCAACGGCTCTCCTCCCGTTATGTAGAAGGAAGGGCCAAAACCGGCCAAAGCTTCAATCAGCTCGCACCACTGCTGTGTCGTTAGCTCCTGTCTTGTAACGCCATCCTCTTCTGCCCACAGACTCCGGGCAACATTCTCCCCCCTGTCGTAACAGATTCGACAAGCGAGGTTGCATTGCATGGTCGGCCTGAGCACCACCAATATCGGAGGCGGACTCCAACCACTGCGTGAGCGGCGGGTCGCGGTGCGACAGTTTCGAGCCACCCTCTTGAGACCTGAGAGCCAGTACTCATAAAATAAATTTGGGTGCCACATCATGCTTCGACCGTTCCGATTCCAGATTTCATCAGGCAAGCGCGCGATATTGCTGCGCATACGCCTCCAGCATAGTGCGAAGCTGGAACTGTTTCTCAACACGCTCCCCTGCCCGTTTTCCCATCTGCTTTGCAGTAGCAGGATCTCTCAGAAGGAAGGCGATCCTGTCGGCCAGTGCGTCAGGATCGCCCGGCTCTACAAGAAATCCTTCCTTCTCATTTCTAACCATTTCGCACACACCTCCAACATCACTAGCCACCACGGGCTTGTGCGCGGCCATGTACTCCAATATGCAGATGGGCAGCCCTTCGTGAAAACTGGAAAGCACACAGACATCGGCCTGTGAGATAATAGCGCCCACTTCTGTGGTACCCACGACAAAACGAACGTTGCGATCGAGGCCCTGTTCGGCTACCAGTGCCTGAATCGTGCGTAGTCTCCGGCCACTGCCGGCCAAAATGCACTCCACGCTCGTGAACGCCTCCGCTATTTGCCGCATGGCACAGACAAGGGAATCCTGATCCTTTGGCTTTTCGAAACGCGCGGCCATGACAACAACAGGCCCATCAGATAATGGTGAGGGCGCGCACGCTGCCTCACGGTCATCGGTAGACGGGTGCATGGGCATCGGCTCAACGCCGTACGGAATGTGTATCAGCGATGCCCTGGTGCCAAGCTGCGCCCGTAGCCGTTCGACCTGTCGCTGCGAGACGCCTATGGCAACATCGCAGCGACGAAGGAGGGCAGAGTGCAGTGCTTGTTTGCCTGGCGACAGGCGGACGTGTCCGCCATGCAAGGACACGACCAGGCGCGCGGGGAGGGCGCCAAGACGAGAGGCCAGGGAGAAGAGAAAGAGCGATGTGAAGTCGTGGGTGTGCACAACATCAGGGCTGAAATCAGCTATGATACGCTTGAGACGTATCGCAGCGGCAACATCCACACCTCTTTTCTTGGCAAGAAACGACAGAGCGTAGCCATCCTGGCATAGCGGATCATAGTAGGGTCCCCGCTCCCGGAGACAACACACATGCATGTCGAAGCCATTCCCGTGAAGCCCGCGGATCAGCGCATTGAGGAAGCGCTCCTTGCCGCCGATGCCCATCCCCCACGTTATGTGAAGTACTCTCAAAGCCTACCCGTCTCCTGTCTCGCTATGTGACACACGATCGCTTGCTCTTCTCAAACAGACCCGCCAAGCGCACTACATTTGTGTGAACATTAAAATTCTGCGCTAGATTCTCTCTGGCCCTCGCAGCCAGATCCAGGGCGAAGCCACCCTCATCAACCAAGCGGGCGATCGCATGCTTCAGCGCCTCCGCATCCCGAGGAGGAACCAGCAAACCTGTGCGTTCATGAACAACGACCTCGGGGATCGCGAATACACCGGTGGCCACAACAGGCACACCAGAGGCCTGTGCCTCGAGAATAACGTTTGGCAACACATCATGCGATCCTGAGGCGGGGTCCAGCGATGGCGCGGCAAGCACCGTGGCCTGTGCAAGATAGGCGGACACCTCGGCCTCCGAACACTCACCGACCAACTCGACCCGACCGGTTAGACGATGCTCGGCAATCAGCGAACGAAGCTTCGACGCTTCGCGGCCGGCACCAATCAATACGAGCCGAAAAGCGCGGCCCTCATCGGCCAAAAGACGACAGGCGTCAACCAGGTAATGGAATCCTTTTGTGGCCACAAGCCTTCCAACGCCCAGAACCAGCGGACACTGTGTGTCAGGACTGCGATTTGCCATCTGTGCTTTGAAGCGCTCGAGTTCCAAACCGTTGTAGAGAAGAATCAGCTTCTTTCTATCGACATCGGGAAGAAGCCCTTGAAGGTAGTCTACACTGCACGTGGAGTTCAACACCACGAAAGAGGCGGCATTGGCCTTCCGTCGCAACAGTATCCTGGTGTGGAACAGGTCATAGGCGTGGAAGGCAAAACTGAACGGGATTCCGGTCAGACTAGAGACGGCCAATGCAGCAGTTGCAGGATAACTGGCCCAGTGCGCATGGATGTGCTCGTAACCTCCCGAGGCGATGATGTGGGCAATACCCAGGCTTCGCGTGAAGGCCAGCAACGACTTGACCATGACAGCCGGCCTATACCACGTGTCGGCAACCAGTGCGCCTGCCAGCCTAAAACAGGTAGCGGGAGAACGCGTCAAGGCACGAACAATGGCTGATACCCGCACAAAGGGTGTGTAGACAACTGACGCATCAACACCATCTTCCCGGTCTGGTTGGCGACGGAGCGGCGACGGGGCCGAGGCAATCGGGAAAATCGTCACCTCATGTCCAAGGCGTACCAGTTCATTGATCTCACGGCGAACGAACGTCTGGTACTGCTGTGGGAACCGGGATACCAAGTAGGCCAACTTCACGAAGCACTCCTCATTCTCGTGTCCCGGTTTTCACGCAGCGGATCGCCCCCAGCCTTGGCAGCCCCCAGCAGACCAGGTACAGAGATCCGAAAACCCCAAGAAACGCCACGGAGGATAGCCACCCGGGCAGCGACACGGAAAGCGCTATGGTGAGCGCTACTACAGAGGCGATTCCCCCGGGGAGTGCAGTCCGGGCGAACAGAACGCCGGGCGAATACGTCGGCAGCCTTGGCAGAAGCAAAGACAGCATCGACATCTCAGCGCCCAGATACGCCAGCGCTGCACCGACTGGACCCAGGGACCGTGCGGCGGCAAGCAGAAGCAAAATGCTCATGGTGGTACCGACAGCACGGATCAGCATCACGCGTTTCTGGTCATCCGCAGCATAGGCCAGTCGTTCAATCAGCACGTAGCCAAAGCTGAAAGGAATGGCGGCCGCCAGAATGACGAGAACTGTCCCCTGCCCGGCAAACGCTTCACCAAACAGCAACATGAGCAACCGCTCGGCATTCAGCCCCAGGAGCACACAGAGCGGCACGCCAATCCAGGTGATGATTCGGATCAGCAAGTTGACCACGCGCCGCAGGCTGTCCGTGCATTCCGTACGAAGCCGAGACAGGGTGGGAAAAGCGGAGACAGCCGTAAGCATCCCCAATGCCGCACACCCCTCGAAAATCTTCATGGCCCCACCAAATATGCCTGCGGCCTCGGCCCCGTGGAAGTGCTCCATCGCCACTATGCCCGAGCCAAGGTAGACCACGGTAAGCACGCGGCCCCCAGCGATGGGAGCCCCCCGCCGCAACATCAACCCAATCACACGAGGATTGAACGACATGCCTACCGGATGCTTCAGGATACGGCAGAGAAGCGCTCCTCCGATCAGAAGCACGACCGCTCGCAGCGTGTAGGCAACCGCAACGCCCACCAGGCCCATTCCACACCACACCGCCGCAACGGCAAGGATGAGCCCCACTGTGTGGCAGAACATCTGAACATAGCCAGCCAAGTGCACGCGCTCAAGCCCCTGTATGACCGACAGGTAAGTATCGCCGCACACCTGGGCGATCATGCCCAGGCCCATGATCGCAGCAGCATAGGACACAGGAGAAGGTCCCTTTAGCCACGCAACCCCACCAACAAGAACAAGACAGAGCGATACGGACGCCAGCCCTCGCCACGCAAGAGCGTTTGCGGCGTAGCGTTCTCCGTCCGGATTCTGAGTCGAAATAGCTTTGACAATCAGAACATCCGAGCCAAAGACAGACAACCGCGCCGCAAACTCCATCAGCACCAACACAAGACAATATAGCCCGAAACCTGCCAACCCGATGAAGCGAGTCATAATCGCTGCCAGAATGAGCGCACTGGCCTTCCTGACCACAAATCCGCCATAGAGAGCCAGCGATCCGACTGATATCCGTCGGAACGGTTGATGGGACTCTGGCGCGCTGGATATGGCCGGTACCTGCATATCAGTCATGCTGACACGAAGCGCGGTCAGCTTGCAACCAGTTCTCTATCGACGTGAAACTGAAAGTCTCGGTCACCCAACGTAGTCTCGACAGTGCACGGGAGACATACAGCCTCCTTCGGACAGTCTTCATGGAGAGAGAAGTCAGGGGCGGGTCAGTCGCCAACCACTCGTAAGGATGAAGATACAGGCAACCGGGGCGTCCCTCTCGCTCACAGCGCGCCAGCAATCTTCGGATCATCGCCCTTGGAAGCACCCGAAGATAGAGTCCTCCGAGCACCCCAATCTGGAGTCGTCCCAACGCGAGAAGAGGAACGCTCACTTCGGCCAGCCCAAACTGTTGGCACACGGCGGGTGGGGAAGCGTCGAGTGACATCCGAAGACTGGAATCGTAGACCGCGCCCCGTTCTGCCAACGCCTCGAAACACCACGTCATATCAGGAGACAACGAAAACCAGGGCGCTCGATAGCCGCGACATGGCCGCTGAACAATGTCTTCAATGAGGCTGAAGGAATCTGACAGGTCGCGCATGAAGGCGGCTCTGTCCAACGAATCAACTCGCGTGTGGCGCATGCCATGTGAGGCGATCTCGTGCCCCGCGGAAGCACAGCTCATCAAAACAAAACGTATCTTCTCTGCGTCTTCGCCAAGAACAAAGAACGTCGCACGAGTTCCCGTACGCTCAAGCTCATGCAATAGCAGCGTCAATGCCTTCTCGAGATGACGTCCTGTTTCACGACGGGATACAGACAGACCTCTGTGCCAGTCTTCAACATCGAACGTGAGCACATGCTGCGCGCATGGCCTGCCCGCAGTCAGTCCCGTCTTTGAGGTCGCCATGTAGCCCAATCTCGCCCCGAGAGTGCGTCAAACACCCCCAAGGCAGCACCAAGATTCGAAAGCGCAAAATACCGAAAGAGAACCAGCACTCTACCCACTCTTCTGCCCTGCGCGAGATACCCAAGACATGCGAGCGAGTAGCACGAGACCTGAACGACGAGACACCACCTGAAGAAAGGGTCACTCAGCAGCAACATATTGCTGATCAGCAGCCCACCCAAGATAACCCCTCCGAACCATCGACATACCTTATGCGAGAACAGCAATAACGAGCAAAGCGGAAACCGTATAGGATTCAGGAGTCCCCTCTCCTGCCACACCCCCCTCATGGCGCGTGCCACGGTGCGACGGCGCCGGGCGAGTGCTTCGCCCTGCCGTGTTGAAGACGGCTCTTCACTCGCAACTGCAGCCGCCTCGTACGTCACTTTCATGCCCGACTTGAGGACCCTCAAGACCGCTACAAAATCATCCGGCACGTTCGACGGAACGCGCATGAAGCAATCGCGACGCACCGCATAGAGGGCGCCATCAGCCCCTATCACACGCCCCAACACTCCCTCGCCTCGTTTGATCAATGACTCGTAGTAACGGTGTATTCTTTCCGCCCATGCTGATGCCGCACCAGTCCGAACGCTGACCACACGCCGGGAACAGACCGCACCGACCTTGTCGTCGGCAAAATGCTGAGCCATTAGCCTTAGAGCACTCGCATCGATCAGAACATCAGCGTCTGTAAAGACGAGGATTTCCGCATCAACCGCTTCAGCCATGCGGTTGACCGCTTCCGCCTTCCCCAAGCCGTCCTCAAGCCTGATGAGCTGAACCCCTCTGTCTGTGAAGATCGCGACCTCTTCGTCCGTTCCGTCAATGCTTCCGTCAGAGGCAACAACAATCCTGGTCTTCTCGACAGGGTAGTCCGAAGCCAGAGTATTGCGGATCTTCTGAGCAATACAGGCAACCTCATTGCGTGCCGGAATGAGTACCGCCACGTGTGGTTCGTAGGGCACACGACGCTTCCGCTCGAACGGAACAAGCAGGGCCATCACGAAAGGAAAGACCACATAGGGGCACACCAATAGCGCCAGAAGCATGTAGAACACCCAGATAATGACCTCTCTTTCGGAAGGGATGCTTGAGGAATCTTGTGACTATGAGCCCATACTAGTCGAAGCTAAGAGCAAACTCAAGACAATGACGCTTGGATGTCGAATAGACGGGGTGCCCCAGCGTCTTTAAAGAACACGTTTCACGGCGGCCGTTGCCGCTTCCGGGGCGGAGCCTTTGAGGATGAGGGCCAGCTCGCCTTGAGTGCCGAGGCGCTCGGTGGGGGTGATCGTTAAACCGCTGCTGCTCAGGTCGATGAAGTGGAGCTTGCCCTCTGATGGGAGGTAGCCCTTCGCGCGGTAGCAGTCGTCACCGAGGGCACGCAGGGACTCGGCGAGCTGATCGAGGTCGACGTCGGCTGATGCAGAGAGGACTTCGGAGCGGTAGTTGGGATCGCGGCACTTAGCGTAGTCGCCATCGATGTCGGGTGCGACACTTGCAGGAGCAAACAGGTCGACATCGGTCCGGCCCAGCGTGGTGCGCTGCAGGACGGCAGTCGCATTCAACCCGCGCAGGACCGTCTCAGTCGTATCGAGCGTCGCCGCGTCATGACAGTCAGTCTTGTTGAGCAGCACCACCTGCGCCGCGCGCACCTGGTCGGCCACGTTCGGCAGCGTGTGTTGAAGTTTGAGAAAACTGCCGGGATCGACAATCGCCACCACCGTGGCCAGCTCGTAGATGGCGTCGAGCTTGGTCTCATGCAACATGGACCCCACCACGGCCGGATTGGCCATGCCGCTGGCCTCGATGATGACACCCTCTGCATCGGGGTAGTCGCGCGCAATCCGCCAAAGCTGCCCAATGAACTCGGTTACCAGACACTTGCAGAAGATGCTGCCACCGGGAATGGCTACCACATCAGCCTCCTCGTCCGCGACGAGTGCGCCGTCAACGTCAAGCGGAGAGAACTCGTTGACGAGATACACCAGCCGACGATCGCGATAGTGAGCGACGGTATGCTTCAAGAACGAGGTCTTCCCGCTGCCGAGGAAGCCAGTGACAAGTGCGAGTGGTATCATTTCCAGTGTTCTCTTTTTGACAGGATCAACAGGACGAACGGGATAGGCCGCACACGGTGCGGCCCTACAACCCGAGTGCGAGGCAGTTCTAACGCGTTCTATGACCGGTTCAGAAGGTTCTTGGCAATGGCGTGATCTTCGACGGCTTTCACGAGTGTGTCGTGATCGGGGATGATCGAGGCGAACTTGACCTCGCCATCGATACAGATCGTCGGCAGGTTCTTCACGCCGAGTTTCGACATCATGCCCAGCCCCGTACGCACCTTGATCTTGTGTTCGTTGACATAGGTCTTCACGAACGCATCGTTGGCCGCGCGCTTGACCGCATCCATCATGTACTGGCACGGCGCACAGGACGTCGAGTCGAGGGTGATGACGTCAATGACGACCGGCTTATGGGCGCGGTAGTTCGGAACTTCAACATCATCGTAGGTGTCAGCCTCCTTGGTGTTTGTGGTGGTCTCAGCTACTTCACGAGCGTAGGGGTCATGAACCGTGGCGCTGACGGCCTGCAGATTGGCCGGAGGCGTGGCGAAAGGCAGGTCGCATCCCGGGGCCAGGATAAAGCCCTTCGTGCCTGCCTTCTCCATGATCTCAACGGCCTCCTTGGCGGAGTCTTTCTCGTCGCCCAACAGAAGCACGGAGGTCAGTTTCATATTTCCGCCAAACGATTTGTTCGAGGCCTGGCACAGCTCGCGCAGGCGATCGATCGGGATCTGCTCGTCAACAGAGAGGTTGTCCGTGTGCGTGCGGCTCATCTCTTCCAGGTTACGGTTGGCGTCGCCACAGACGAAGAGGGATGACAGTCCGCCCTTCTCGCGAATGGCATCAAACACCTTGTTCAACCCCGGCGTTACGAACTCGGCGAAATGCTCCGGCGAGATCTGGCTGGTCATCGGATCGACAACCCCCACGACGGCGGCACCGTGTTCAAGATAGATGGAAGCCGATTGGATGCATACATCGGCGCAGTAATCGACCAAGTCTTTGACCCCGCTCGGATCGTCAAACATCTTAAGAAAGATGTCATTGCCGAGCAGGTGCAGCGCGAGCGTGAACGGCCCGCAAACGAGGCCGTAGAGTGCGACATCATCACCCATCTCAGGGACGAGCTGCCGCATGGCTTCAAGAATGACCGGAAAACGGCCCCTGTGCGGACTCAACTCGGGCAGGTCTTCGATGCTGCACTGGGTCAGCGGATGGGAAATGACGGCAGGCGGAACCTCGTCGCTCCAATGCAGGTCACACCCCAGAATCTCGGCTTCAATTTGTAGGTCGAACGAGATCGGCAACCCATCCGGGTTATACTGCTCGCGAGCCTTGCGCAGTCCATCCACCAGCAGCTTGCTCGACTGTAGGTACTCGGTTGCGGTCTTGTTCAGCAGCGCCCCACCGTGGCAACCCACAAACGGCAGCCACGCCGGCCGTGGCGTCTCCTCATTGCGCATCGCCTTCAATAACAGCTCTTTGCCCGTCATCGTCTCGCCTCCCTTTCGGAGCCCGAATGGCTCTCTGAATGAAGCGAACAGGGTAGAGCAGTAGCGTCTTGCCTTATAGGATATAGCTGGCACACTTTGGAACTATCTTGCTATCCAGCACAAGAGAGTTTCCACGAACGCGGGTTTCATGCGCCCGGTGGGGGCCTTTACAGGCGAGACCCGTTATCCTGGTTACGTGCGGTTAGCGACCGAAACTCTTGAGGAGGCCGTTGAGGGCGGCGGCGGGGTCGTTGCCGCTGCCACCGCCCATGATGCCGGGGATCGCCATCTCCTCTTCGGTATAGCCGTCAGGGATTTCGAAAGCTGATTTCTTCGGGGTAAACTTCTTTATCTCGGTCACTTCGGTAACGGTTTCGCTGGTCTTCTGGCGGCCCCGATGGTCTGTGGTGCGACTGATCACGATGGTTTTGAGAGGAAAACCCTCTACCTTGCCCGTCTCGGTCGACAGCAGCCTGTCGATGTCTTCAATGCCGGTCTTGAGCGAGATAACGCGCTTCCACAGCACCGTCGCATCATCCGCCAGGCCTTGCCCCGTCCAGATCTCCTGTTGCGTCACAATTTCGGACGTCTGTTTGAAACCCATGACGTTCATTCCCATAGTATAGTTGGCCAGAAACTTGTAGTGCCGTGTAGGAATACCCAGTATCTCGGGGCCGACTTCATCGAGCACTTTGTCATTCTTGTGGTTGATCAGCGACATGTTGAGCAACCCGCCCGAACCCTGCATGATGCTGTTGGCCATGCCGGCCAGCTTATCGATATCCCATCGGGTGTAGGTCCTTGTTCCGGGGTCGACCATCGTGACGGTTTCGGCCCCGTCGCGCGTAACCAGATAGCCGCCATTGGGGATGGGCCCACTGTGTGCCGCGACATCAATCCGCGCATCCAATCCATCGACCACCACACGCATCTTGGATACTTCCTTCTCGCGTCCTTGCGCATCCTTCTCCCGCGTCACCGCCGAATAACTCACCCCGGCATTCACCACGCCCGCACACACGAGCACCATCAGGATTCCTGCTATCGTCTTCTTCATTGCTTTGTCTCCTTTTCTGAACACTGGATACGATCAGGTCTCCCCCGCCTTCTGCGCCAACATGGAAAGCTCGGCGGCCTTGGCGTCCGGGTTCTTCTCAAGCACGTCGTTGTGGCGCGACACATCCGGCTCGTAGATAGTCTTGAGCGTACCGCCCGCGTCGGCCAAACCGTTGATCCGACCGTAGATGTGACCATGATCGAAGTGTGAAGCGGCGAACACAAACTCGCCCGGCGCCACAACCGCTTGCGTCACCGCGCTTCCGGGCGTGTAATTTATTCCGTCACGTTGGCCGCTCATGGCTCTCTCTTTCGAATTGATGATGGGTCTGTATACACGACCGGGGACGGTAACACCAGCACGTTGAGGAGGACGCGGTGTCGGGGGGGCCTAGTATTCATTATGCGCGCTGACACGCGCAGGCTTTACGACGCGGCCACACGATGGTATCTAGCCGAGACAACAGTTTCGAACACTAAACCCAATTAATGAGAGAGATCATGGAGATTCTGACTACCGCCCTGCAGCTTGAGATCGATGCCGAAAAGCATTACCGCAGTCTGGCCGCCCAGACCCAGGACGTCGGGCTGGTCAACATCCTGAACCGCCTTGCAGATGTGGAGCAGCGTCACGTAGAGGTGATCACAGCCATGATGAACGATGACCTCGAAGCTAACGCAGGCGATGACGCCTTCCTCGAGGATGTGAAGGTTCTCTGCAAGAAGCTGGAAGAAAGCCGCTCGGAAGTGAACGTGGATACCGCCCATATCAAGCTGTACGAGCACGCCAAGGCGCGTGAACTCGAAGCCGAGAACCGCTATTTCACCGCGGCCAAGACCGAAACCGACCCGCAGACGGTCGCCCTTCTCAAGCGCCTCGGCGCACAAGAAACGATGCATGCCCAGATCATCGACAGCATCATCGAGTTCCTCTCCAAGGCTGAGCCAGGCGGCTGGCTTGAAAACGCCGAATGGTGCAACTCCGACGTGTACTGAGTCGGATGTCAGACACTGGAGGCGGGGTGCCCTCACCCCGCTCCCTGCGGCCTGAGGGCAGGCCGCCTCCAACTACCATTCGCTTGGTCACAGGCGTTCAATGGTGACCTGCAGGGCCTTCTCATCCGTAACACGAAACGGGTGGGCGATGCGGTAGCCGGGAATCCAAGCGATCTTTCCTCCACATTCCAGGATCGGGATGGTTCCGCGCTCGTCGGCGGGCACTTTCGTATCCACGAAGATATCCTGTAGCTTGCGGGAACCCTGCATGCCGTACGGCTGCAGCCGGTCACCCGCCTGTACACTCCGCAGATAGAGCCGTCGACGTCCCACAGCGCGCCGGGAAAGCGAGGCCGCTGACGGCAGACGGCCCGGCGCATCACCCGCTTCACATGCGATGCCCGGCTCGCGCGATACAACCACCCGTAGGCCCTGTTTCGGCAACAACGTTTCGCCCGGAACATTGAGCCCCGCTCGGAACGGCTTCGACACGGGTCTCCTCGCCCTCTCCACGCTCAAATGGCCGTAGCGACGAATCACATGCCATGGTCCCGACAGCCCTGCCTCACGACTCCCCACCGCCTGCCCGGCCAATTCACGGACCCGCTCCACCGCGCTGAAGTCAACGGTGTCAGCGGCGATACCCTCTCTTACCAGCCACTTCCGCACCACGCGTCGTGCCAACGCGGGCGGGAGGTCATCGACTGCCTTGCGAGACAGGCGCCCTTCTGCATCCACACAGTCCTCAAGCGCTGTCGCCGCCATATCGTCCAGCCAGGTTTCCTCTTCGGCAAGGATCTCGGCCGTACGACAGAGCGCAGGGCGGATTGAGGGGTTGAAGCGGTCCTGCAGAAGGGGCAGCAACTCGTGACGAACGCGGTTACGCAGGAAATCCATGGAGCTATTCGACACATCTTCACACCACGGCTGGCCGGACTGTTCCAGGAAGGCCTCAATAGCGGCCCGGGAGACATCCAACAACGGTCGCAGCAAGGCAATATCCGAGGCCGGAATCTCGAGCCCTATTTCAGAAACGCGCCCTTCGGGCCGGATGCCGGCCAGTCCGGTCGGCCCGCTGCCGCGTGCCAGGCGGAGCAGCACGGTCTCAGCCTGATCATCCGCCGTGTGTGCCGTCACGATGGCCGTGGCGCCCTTCTCCTTCGCCGTACGCGCGAGAAAGCGGTAGCGGGCCTCGCGTGCAGCCATCTCAAGCGAGATATGTTTACGGCGTGCAAGCGCCCTGACGTTGAAGCGACCGGTCACGCAGGACACCCGCAGACGCCTGGCCAGCGCCTCAACAAAAGCGGCATCTTCGCGACCGTCCACTCCGCGCAGGCGATGGTCAAGATGCGCCACCGTGATGCGGAGGCCGAGCGGTCGCTTCAGGGCGTTCATGGCCAGCAACAGCGCGACCGAATCGGCCCCGCCGGACACAGCAAGGAGGAGGTGTTTGTGGTTCGACGGAATTCCGCGCTGTTTCAGCGAGGCGGCTAATCCGCTCACGAAGCTAGACCGCCGGGAGGTCACCCTGCCACTTCCAGCTTGGTCATCCCATTCATGTACGGCACCAGGGCGGCGGGTATCGCGATCGATCCATCCGCCTGCTGGCAATTCTCCATGATGGCAACCACCAGGCGCGGCAGCGCCACACCGGATCCGTTCAGGGTATGCACGAAGCGGGTCTTCCCTTCTGCGGTGCGATAGCGAATGGCGGCACGGCGGGCCTGGAAATCCTCGAAGTTGCTACAGGAAGAGACTTCCAGCCATGCCTTCTGTCCCGGCGCCCACAGCTCAATGTCGTAGCACTTGGCGGCGGCGAAGCTGAGATCGCCGGTGCACAGCTCGATGACCCGGTAGGGCAGCTCAAGACGCTGCAGCACATCTTCCGCGTTGCTGACGAGTGACTCGAGTTCTTCGTATGAAGACTCCGGCGCCACGAACTTGACCATCTCAACCTTGTCAAACTGGTGCAAGCGGATCAGGCCGCGTGTGTCTTTTCCCGCCGCGCCGGCTTCTTTCCGAAAACACGGGGTATACGCCGTCAGGTAGATCGGCAGTTCGCCCTGGATAATCTCCTCGCGATAGTAGTTTGTCACGGGCACCTCGGCCGTCGGGATCAGCCACAGATCGGCATCCGTGACGCCGTACATATCCTCAGCCATCTTGGGAAGCTGACCGGTCCCGGTCATCGAGGCCGTGTTGCAGACCGTCGGCGGCCAGATCTCGCGATAGCCGTGCTCGGCCACGTGCATATCGAGCATGAAGTTGATCAGTGCACGCTGCAGACGGGACCCGTTGCCGGTGAAGAGCGCAAATCCCGCCCCGCTCATGCGCGCCGCACGCGGCATGTCCAGTAGCCCCAGCGACTCGCCCAGCTCCATGTGCGTCTTGGGTTCGAAGTCGAATGTCGGGATGGCACCATGCTCGCGCACGGGGCGATTGGCTGACTCATCGTCGCCGATCGGCGCAGAGTCGTGCGGCGTATTGGGAAGTGCCAGCAGGGCATCGTTGAGGGCTGTTTCCACCTCGCGGACACGCCCATCGAGCTCGCCGATCTTCTCGCCGAGCTGACGCATTTTCGCCTGGATCTCGGAGGTATCCTTGCCTTCACGCTTGAGTCCGCCGATCTCCTTGGAGACGCGGTTGCGCTCGCCCTTAAACTGCTCGACCTCGGTCAATAACGCGCGTCGTTTGGCATCGCACGTCTCCACCGTATCCACCAACGAGCCGTCAGCGCCCTTGGTTGCCACCCGCTTACGAATGCCGTCGGCATCTTCCCTGATTCTATGGATATCCAGCATGGCCACTCCCATCGTGATTCAACGGGATGCATGCTAGCGGAAGGAATGAGGAATGACAAGAGGCAGCGCAAAGAATGGATTCTGTGCTGTCGCTCCGAATCGAGTAGTCAGGAGTCAGAATTCAGGAGTCAGGAGAGCTGGCGCATGGAGCAGGGCCTTTGACGCAGACCGAAACGACCATGTGTCGCGGGATCACTATCGCCGATTTGCCTCCCATTCTGACTACTGACTACTGAATTCTGACTACTTTCGCGGGGTAAACAGAATCTAGCACCACCATTTCGTACTACTCCCATTAGCTCCTCCCGCTGCCAAAACTTGGAGAGTCATGGAAACCCTTAGTCGAAACACTTAGTCTCTGCCCTTACTCAGTCCAACTGCTTAGTGCTTGCTGGACAAACGGTTACAGACTGAGCAGTTGGACTAAGCGTATCGGACAAAGTGTGGGAACTAAGAAAGGGATGAAGTGTAGGGTGCGTTCGAAGGGATATATGGGGGCAGGAGGAGCTAACCGCCCACCCCCTTTTCCTGGATTATTCCTTTCTTGAGCAGGAGCGGAAGACCGGTTACACCCCTCCTAATTGATGTTGATGAAACAGAGGTAATCCATGATCATCCTGCCATGCGTACGGGATGGATACTCTTGTTGCTCCTTGTGCAGGTAGGCCAGGCGCAGGAGTTGCCTGCTTATCGGACCCACAACATTGCCGCGATGCGGCGGCTCTGTGAGCAGGAGCAGGAACGCTATGTCGGCAACACAAATGTGCTGGTTCTGCCGGGGGTACGGGCCGACCGGGAAGCCAGACAGGTGATTGTCCAGGCCGAGGCCACCGGTATTACGGCACGTGACACCGCCGAGTTTTTCATCATCGCTCCGCATAGCGGCAACGACTACGAAGCGCTGTTTCTCTCACTCGCCACAGCGGGTGATATCGATCGCGGCCTGCGATTCATCGGCCTGACCCCAGGACGCTGCGTTGACTATGCCCGCTACCAGTTCTGGCCCAAAGGAGAAAGAGTCAAGGCATGGGTGCGGCACCCGGGAGACGATGCGCCGCCCCTTCCCGTTGAATCGCTGCTACTGAACGACGCGACGGGAAAAGAGCTTCCTCCCGATGGACTGGTCTATGTGCAGGCGCCCACGGAGTGGGTGGCGGCGAGCGATTTTCCAGACCGGCATCCGGTTGATGCCGATTCACGAGGTTCGATTGCAGCCAACTACAATGAACCCTTCACGATCTTCGACGTTCCTCGCGCCGCACCTCAGAGCGAGGTCTACTCCAAGCAAACCGTGAATCCGGGCTACGTCTTCGAGCCGGGCGAGCGCCTGGAGCTCATCATGGAGCCCGAGCTGCCTGCCGGCGTGTGGCGTATCCAGGATTTGGAGCTGACCGTCCACGCCGCAGCCGGCGCCACCCAATCACTTACCGACCTGCAGTTCACGCTCACCAACCACACGTCGGGCACCTCTCTGCCTGCACTGGACTTGAACGACCTGCTCCACCGTTTCACGGCGCTCCGCCAGGAAGGGAAGGACCCGTTCGTGACGCTCCGGGTTGATAGCGGGGTGCACGTCGACGCGCTGAAAGCGTTCTGCCTGATCCTGGCCTCGATCGAAACCGACCACGGCATCCGCCTGGAACCGCCGGCGACGGATCACCTCTACTACAAAGCCTTTATGCCCGACAGCGCCCTGCGCAACCGTGCGCAGCGCATCATGCAGCCTGCGGAACTGACCTTTGTACGAGAAGCCGACGGGACCATCACTGTATCGCTTCTGGAGATCAGAGAGCAGTGGCGTGAAGAGGATGTAAAACCGACGCTCACATTCACCACCCATCCGATTGACTCACCCGACGCCTTGAGGGAACGGCTCGCCGACATTGAAGACAACTTGCCGATCCTTCTGGTGTGTGTTCCTCCAACGCTGACGCATCGGGAGTTGATGCACTGGATGTCGCCGATCCTCACCACGCACCCGACGGTGCACGTGTTCACGCCGGCTATCCAACCTTAGATGACGGATCAGTCAATCCCGTCACCATGCCGCCATCCATGGCGCGGCAGTAGGTCAAGAGTCATCGGCTAGTGCTCTCTCCCGAACTTCTTGTTGAGCTCGTGGTACGACATGTAGATCAGTGTCGGGCGACCGTGCGGGCAGGTGTAAGGCATGCGTGTACCGGCCAGATCAATCACCAGTTGCTGGATCTCATCGAGCGTCAATGCATCCCGTGATTTGACAGCCGCCTTGCACGATGCCTGTATGAGAGCATCCTCGTTGAGCTTGCCGCGCGCACGCCCGGCACCCCCCTCCTCCAACTCACGCACGACCTCGGCAAGCAGCTGATCGGGGCGTACCGAGGAGAGAAATGCCGGCAGGGCATCAATCACGAAGCTATCCCCTCCAAAATCGGCGATACCGATTCCCATCCGCTTCAATACATCGACGTGTCGGCGCACCAAGTTGGCATCGCCCGGCCGCAGGTCAACCGTCTCAGGCACCAGCAGCGCCTGTGTAGCGATACCGCCGTTTTCGAAGGTCCGCATGAAGCGTTCGTAGAGCACCCGTTCGTGCGCCGCGTGCGGGTCCATCAGGACCATCCCGTCTTCAATCTCCAAGACCACGTAGAGCGTCCCAACCTGCCCTAACACCCGGCACCAGGCCCAGGGCGCCGAGGTCGTCTCGTCGGCTTCAGAACGCTCCGCCTCTGGGCCGGTCTCCGCAGCCGCTTCATCCGAGCCTGCACCGCCCGTCCCGAAAGGCTGGTCCATCAGAGGCGGAGGGGTGCCATCCGTGGTCTGGATCGGCATGCGCGGGTAACGGAAAACCCGGACCGGGGGGAGGTCATTGATCGCAAGCTGAAGATCAGGAACCGCCACGTGCGGCTTAGCGGCTTCGCCCGGTGCTTCCAGGTCCGCTCCCATCATGGGGATCGACGCCTCGACCTTCAACGCCTGCTGTAGAGCCGCAATCACGGTGTCGCGCACCTCCGAGGGGCGACGGAAGCGGACCTCCTTCTTGGTGGGGTGCACGTTAACGTCGACGCTGCCGGGATCGACACTGACGAAGAGGACCATGACCGGATGCCGATCGCGCGGCAACAGGGAGTGGTAGCCGACCCGAATGGCATATCCCAGCAGTGGCGCACTCGTGGCCCGACCATTTACGAAGACGTATTGCTCGGTTCGATCGGACCGGCTGAAGGCAGGCAAGCCGGCATAGCCCTGCACGCGTACGCCTTCGGCTTCATAGTCGACCGGCCGCAACTGGCGCAGGTAGTCCTCGCCAAACAGGTCACGCACCCGGTCCGTCACGGCCTCCTCGCCTCCCGGAGCCAGCCGGTACAATACGCGTCCGTCCACGGTAAGGCTCATGCCCACTTCCGGGTGGGCCAGGGACTGGAAGGTGAACGCCGTGCGAATATGCGTCAGCTCAGTCTGCTGGCTACGGAGAAACTTGCGGCGCGCGGGTACGTTAAAGAAGAGATCGCGGACTTCGATCCGCGTTCCGGCCGGGCCGCCGATATCGCGAACGTCTTGGATCTTCCCCCCTGATAGTGACACCTCGGTTCCCGAGTCATCACCTTTGCGTGATGTGGTCAGACGGAAGCGTGACACAGAGGCAATCGCCGCCAGCGCCTCACCGCGGAAACCGAGGGTGTTGATGTGCTCGATGTCGTCAACATCGCCGATCTTGCTAGTGGCATGACGTTCGATCGCGAGCAGCGCGTTGTCGCGGTCCATTCCGCTGCCGTTGTCGCTGATCGCCACCAGCTTGCGTCCACCGGCGGCGATCTCGATATCGATCCGCGTAGCGCCGGAGTCGACGGCATTCTCCATCACCTCCTTGAGGACGGAGGCCGGGCGTTCCACCACCTCCCCGGCCGCGATTTTGTTGACCACGTTCTCAGGAAGCACCCGGATGGGAGAGAGTTCTGAGTTCTGAGTTCTGAGTTCTGAGTTCAAAGTTCTGAGTTAAGGACGGTAATCTGAGAGTTGCGGGAATTGTTGTGCCATGCATTCGCACGCACAACATACAACTCACAACTCAGAACTACCTTAGATCGTAATATCGATCTCGATCTCATCCATGTCGGAGACGAGGTCCTCGTCTTCCTCGATAGCCTTGGGCGTCTTGA
Source organism: Kiritimatiellia bacterium (assembly GCA_029939545.1). GTDB lineage: Bacteria > Verrucomicrobiota > Kiritimatiellia > UBA8416 > JABMPJ01 > JABMPJ01. The sequence goes on from JAOZSS010000011.1 coordinate 20,635, forward strand.
ACGTCGGCAGGTAGCGGTAGTAGACCTGGAGCTGCAGCGCACAGAGACAGGTATCCATGACGCGGCCGTCCCCATGCTCCTTCTCGCCCGGCGAATCCCAGAACCCCATGTCCTTACCATCCTCGGAGGCACCCTTCAACACAGTCTGGTTGCGCACCAGCTCGCGCGAGAACATGCCATTCCACTGCTGCCAGGTATTGCCGCCGGCGTGGAACTTCGCCTGCGTGGTATAGTACCAGTAGTAGACCGGTGAGTGCCCCCAAGGCTCACGCCAGTTGAACGTCGCGTTCTGTGCCAAGTAGTCCAGACCGCGTTTGCATTCAGGCTTGTTGGCGGCACCGAGAAACTGCATGCTAAGCACGCCAACACCGGTCAGGCCGCCCTGATCCGGACTTGTGTACCCGAACCCGCCCTGCGGATGCGCGTTCTTCTGCATTCCCTTGATGGCGAGTTTCATCGCATCGCCCAGCTTGGGGTTCTTGATCCCCGCCATCTTACCCGCCTTTAAAGCTTGAACGCACCACCCCATGTAGGACGTATCGTCGCGGGTCGACACCCTCAGATTATAGTCCCATCCCCCGCTGGGATGCTGTCCCTTGATAACCGCATCGATGTTCTTCTCGGCGATCTCCTTCAGCATCGGCACCTTCGTGAGCGCGTAGGCTTCACACACGGCATAGGTACAGATCGGCTTCTCGTAGTTGCCGGCGAACAGCTTGTTCTTTCCGGCGGCAGAAACAAGGAACTTGATGGCCCTTTCAACCGTGGGGCCATACTCCTCGGAGGCCGGCGTCTCGCCGTGCGCCAGGAAGGTCAGCAAGGCCAGCGACGTCATGGCGGTCTTATTCTTCTTCCACGATCCATCTGGCTGCTGCTGCGACTTGAGCCAGCGCAGGGCACGAAGTACGGCGCCCTCGGTCACACCGGACCCGCCGAACTGTCCTATGGCGGACGCCCGTGCGCCGGCGCCGCGGTTGCCCAGGATGCCACGCATGACGACGGGGCTCTTGACCATGGCGACCTCTTCAAACGCCGCCGTCTCCTGTGCCACCTCGGTGGCGGGGGCATCCATCATGTCGTTGATCTCGCTGGGCGGCGCGTCAGGTGTAAAGTCCTCCATCTCGATCGGCTCGGGCGGCTCGATCGGCTCATCTTCCAGGTCCTCGATGTCTTCCAGGGCTTCCGGATCGATCTCCTCCACCATCTGGACCTCAACCGAGGCATCGCGCTCGGGGGCCAGCGTGGCCAGCAGGGAGAGAAGTCCGAGACCGATGACAGGAACAAGGACCGCGCTCAAGGGGGCCGACAGGCGTGTGATCTGGAGGCGGGCATACTTGTACTCGCCGCTCTCCTTGTCGGCCTTGAGCCCCTTCATCACTTTCGCCACTTTCTGGCGGAAGGTCAGGTGCTCAAACAGCGACAGCAGGTTGTGCTTCGCCATCAGTTCGTGCAGCTGGTCGTATTCGTTATCCATCGTTCACTCCTTACTCAGAAAAACCGGTGGTGCTCTGCCCCCTCTTCACCCTTAATACGCCTTGGAAGGAGGGCATCTTAGAGCACGAGTGGCTCGCTGGGGACAGCTCGCCCTACCTGCTGCCGCGTATAGCCAGATCAAGGGCGAGGTAGGGCGAGCTCTCCAAGCGAACCGATCCCTACATGCTGAATACGGACAGCTTCTTGAGTCCCACTTTGGCGCAGATGTTGAGAACATTGATCAGGCGCTCGTGCTGCGAATCCGACGTGCAGCGGATGATGACGGAGACGCTCTTACTGAACGAGGCCAGACGCGTCAGGTCGCGTTCGAGCTGCTCGATCGTGCGATTCTTGCCTTTGAGCATGTAGCCGTAGCGGTGAATCGTGACCGTGAGCAGATCCTTGATGGTCTCTTCCTGCTTGGCTTTGGGGTCCGGCGCCGGACGTGAAACATCCAGATGCGACAGGATGTCCTCCTGCTTCAGCGTCACCAGGAAGAAGATAAGCAACTGGAAGACCACGTCAATCATAGGCGTCATCTCAAGCTCGGCCGCATCCGCTGGTCTGCGCTTGCGCTTCCTCATTTAGCTACCTCCTGCTTGATGGCCGCGAAGTTGATCCGCCAGATGCCTATCTTCGAGCAGATATCCATAACCGCGCGCACATCCTTGTGCTCCGCCCCGCGATCGGCCCGGATCAGCACAGGGAACCGGCCATGCCGCTTAGCTCGTGACACCATAACCTTGGTGAATTTGGAGCGTGATAGCTGGGCACCGTGGACGGAGATCCACCCCCGTTTGTCCACTTCGACAACCATCGTGCGAGGATCTTCTTCCTCAATCATGGGGCCGTGCTCGGCCTTGGCCAGGCGGATGTCCATGTTGATGCTCTGCTCCATCTTCATGGTCACGATGAAGAAGATAATCAACTGGAACACGACGTCAATCATAGGCGTCATGTCAACCGTGCAGCCCGTAGTGTTCGATCTTTTTTGCCGTCCCATGGCGTCTCCGTTTCGCGACTATTCTTCGACGACTTCGACGTTACGCAGATCCTTGATCAGCTCAATGGTCATGGCCTCCATCTGAAGAATAATCTTGGTCGCCGAGTTACGGAAGGTGTAGTAGAACGCCACACAGGGCACGGCGATGGTCAGTCCACCAGCCGTCGTGAAAAGGGCCTGCGAAATGTTCATGGCCAGAACGCCGACATCCGGCGCGCCTTCAGCCAGCGTGGAGAACGCCGCGATCATACCTTGCACCGTCCCGAGCAGGCCGAGCATCGGGGCCAGATTGCCGACCACCGACATCCAAGTCAGCTTCTGCATGATCTGTTCGGTCTCGAGGTCGGCCGCCGTGGAGATCGATTCCTGAATCACATCGTAGCCCTCTTCCACGTGACTGAACCCGGCCGAAAGAATGTTGGCCAGCGGCCCCGGCTCCTGCTCGCAGTTCTGTAGCGCCTTGAGCACGTCACCCTCAACCATCGCCTCGGTGACACTATCGATCAGCGCCTGCGGCATGATGCGCTTGGCACGTACCGTGATGGAGCAGTCGACCGCAAAGTAGACTGCGGCTCCGGCCGCTCCAAACAGCGCCAGCCACAACCCCACGCCCAGCGGCCCTGAGCCCAGGATAATACTGAAGAAGCCACCCGACCCTTCGTTCGTGTCAGTGGCTTCGACGGCGGCGCCGTCCTCAGTCACCAGGTCACCGGCCTCCTCCTGGGCTTGCGAATTGCACGCGCATGCGGCGACAAGCACCAGCGCGAGGACCAGCGTCAACTTCAATACGTTCTTCATGGTAGTGGATCTCCTTCTGTATGTGCCGTGATACTATCATCCTTAACACGTGATTGTCTATGCCCCGGATCGTACGCGCTGCGCGAACTCACTCTGCGGGTAACTCGACAGCAGCTCCTTACGCATCTTCTCGGCGTAGGAGTGCTGCCCCTTCTCTTCGAAACACTTGGCGGCCTTGTAGAGCGCCTCAGGCTGCACGCTCCTGATTCCGCGGAAAAAAATGGCGGTGCGCAGGTAGCCGTCAATCAGGGCGTCGTCCAGGTTGCCCTTCTGCTTGGCGATGTCGCCACGGCGAAGCTGCGCCACGGCGGCCAGCTCGCGCGACTCGCCCTTGATCGCAATGCTGAGCGCCTTGTCCAGCTTCAGATACTGCTCCGTCTCCAGCAGCCCCTGCCAGTAGATGCCGGCGAAGCCCGGATCCTCCAGCGCCTGTGGGTTCGATCCTGCAACGCGATCACACATGGACACAGCCTTGCGCGCATCCTTCGTCTTGATATAGGCCTGCGCCAGGTACTGGGCGGCAATCACGTCGTACTGCAGCATCGTGTAGTCCTTCATGATTTTCTCGAGCACCGGCAGCGCCGCCGCGTAGCGGCCGGACTGGACCTGCTTGATGGCGCCATCCAGCGCGGCGGGCTTGGCGACCTGGATATCCGCCACGTCGCTCGGCGCGAGCTTGTACTGCACGGGGCTGCCGGCCGGCTGTATCACGTACTGCTTGGTGGTGCCCTGCCACTTCACCATGCCCTTCAATTTCTGGCCGGTGCCCGTCTTGGTGATGACGGCCTTTACGGCGGCATCCGTCGTTCCCACCACCAGCACTGCCACCAGCAGCGAGGCCAGCCCCATGCGCGTCCCTGTCATTCTCATTGGTTCTCTCCCGTTCCGCCGACAGGGGCAGCCCCTTCGTCAGCCGTCGCGTCTGTCGCTTCGATTGTATCTTCAGATTCTGTCAATTCGTCGGCTTGCTCCGTCACCTCAACACCGCTGACCGCAAGCTTGGTCCTGGCCTTGCTGCGCGCACGGCGAACCTCGCTGAGGCAGTCCCCCTTGGGGAAGGTCTCCACGTAGCCGTCCGCATCATCCAGTACGGCCTGGTAATGCCCCGCTTCCAGGAGCAGCGGGATACAGATGCAGAACGCATCCTCAATATGCGGGCGAGCGTCCGCATCACTCGTATCGCCAAGCATCATAAGACCCTGTAGTGTCGTGATCGCCTCGCCGCGATACTCGGCCGCCTTCTCGGCGGACCCGTACTCAACCTCTGCCTCAGCCTTGAGCACGATAAGTTGTGCCACAACCACATCCGAACGCGCCCGGAACCCGGTTGACTTGTCGTACTGCCGCGCCTTGGTCATCGCGAGAACGGCCTTGTTGAACAGGTCCAGCCGCAGGTCGCCATCCGCTTCATCCTTGGCCAGTTCGGCGTACGAGCGACTGAGCTGGAGGCTGGCCTCGACGGTCATACCGCTCTTGGGATACTTGTCGAGCAGGCCTTGCAGCACCTCGACCGCTTTGCCGTACTCCTCGCGATCGACCATGATCTGGCCCTTGCCCATCATGGCTTTCTCCACGTAGGCGCGCTCATCGGTAGAGGAGAGGATGCGTTCGAAGGCCTGCAAACTGATGTCGTATTCGCCCGCCTTGAGCAGCTCGTTTCCGGCGGTCAGAATCTGGGCGTTGGAGTACGTCCCCTTGCCCGAAAACATTTCGCGGAAGACGTCGACCGCACGCTTGCGCATGCCGAGTTCCAGCAGGCTCTTGCCCAGCACAAAGAGTGCGTTTTCCGCCTCCGGCGTGCCGGGATAGTCGGTCTGGAGCCGCTTCAGAGCCTTCTGGGCCTCGTCGGGCTTCTCCAGGATGGTCCACAACGTGCCGACTTGGCTCAACGCGGCGGGTCCATAGCGCGACTTAGGATGCCCGTCGACAAGCGACTGGAAGGTTTTGATCGCGGCGAGCTGGTAAGCCCTGATCTTGCTTTCCGGCTGCTTCAGCCGGCTATAGCAGACGCCCTTGAAGAAGAGACAGCCCTGTAGCACGTCGTTGTTCTTATCGGCGTCATCGGGCTCAGGCGCGTATTTCGGGTCCTTGGCATTGATCAGCTTGATGAGCTCGCTGTAGCGCTTGATGGCAGAGGGGAGGTACTTGCCGCCCATCTTCTGGTAGCCGTTCGCCATCCGGAACATGGAACGAATGTACGCATGCCCGGGCTGACGCTCTTTCGCGAGGGCCTCGCTGTAGTGCTTGAGCGCAATCAGCTCCGCCTTGACGTCCTCCAGCTTGAGATGGCAGTAGGTGATCTGCTTGAGCGCACTGAGGGTGCTCGGGGACCCGCTGTAGTCTTTGACGATACGACCGTAGAGCTGCAGCGCCTTCGCGTATTCGCCCTCCGTAAAGGCGCGCGTGGCGGACTGGTAGAGTAGTGCCGGCGCCATCGGATGCTTCGGGAAATTGTCGAAGTAGACCGTGTAGACCGCCGCCTTGCGTTCCTCGTTGCCGTAATCACCGTAGGTGCCTCCGGCTCGCAGCACCTGGTCGCCGGCCTTGTTCTGCATCGCATGTTCGCCGCCGAAACGTTCGGCTATGTAGCGCACGGTGGTGTCGACCATCAGGTCATCTTTCGTCTCCACGTAGCAGCGCGCCAGCTCGCCCAGCGCGGCCACGGAGGTCTCGCCATCGGGGAAGCGGTTCAGAACTTTGAGGTAGGCATCGACCGCGTTGGCAAACTGGTTCTGGTTGAACAGCGCGCGGGCACCTTGGAACTGGTAGCGGCGGACCGCGTCCATCTGCTCCTTCGTCACCTGCGTCTTGATCTTGGCATTGAAAGGCGGAGCCTTCAGTACCTGCTCCACCTTCTCGGCCAGCTCACCGGCTTCCGGTGCCCACTTGGTGCTGGGATAGCCGATAAACACATTCAGAAAATGCTGTAGTGCGCCCGGGGCCCGCTTGCCATTGGGCTTCTTCTTGCCTGCGAGGAGATCGATAATCGCAGCTTTGTCTGTGCTCGGATCGAGTTTCTTCGATTCAGTCCACATCATCTCGCCGAGGAGGTAACGGCACTCGGCCATCGGACTCAGATTCTCCAGATCCTGTTCGCGCAGGATTTCATCGATCTGCTTGAGCGCTCCCTTGTAGTCCTCGATCAGATGCGCGGCCCCATCCAGATCGCCCTTCAGAGAAAGCATGTGGGCCTTGATCACGATGGCCTTACCGAACCAGATGTCCTGGACCCAGAGGATATCGTCGGTCAGCTTGTTGATCTTCTCGAAGAGCTGCTTGCGCTCGGCCTCAGTCTTTATCTGCACCACCTTAAGCATCAACTCGGCAGTCTCACTCATGACCTGGCGCCTGATGTGCTTGGGTGCGTCAGCCTTCAGAACGCTCTCATAGGCGGCAATGGCGCCCTCTTCCTTGCCAAGCATGAGCTGCATCTGCGCATACTTGTAGGCCGAGTTAATGTAGAAATCGTTCAGGCCCTTGGTGGGCTTGGGAAACGCTTTGAAGAAGGACTTGTAGATCTCCTCGGCCTGTGGGTACTTGCCCCAGGCGTAGTAACCGTCGGCGAGCGAAAGGCGCATCGCCCAGGCGTCCTGGCCGTTCTGGTCGGATTCTTTGGCGATGGCCTCCAACACGGCCTCGAACCTGCCGCGGGAGATCATGCTCTTCATCTTGAGCACCTTGATGAACGGCTTGGCCTCCGGATGCTTCCGGCTGAGGCGGTCGACCACCATCTCGGCGTAGTCAGCCATGCCGCGCTTCTGCAGTGCTTCGGCATACTGGATCTCCATCTTGACTTCGGGCGATGGCCCCCCGGTGAGATCTTCTGCTCCCGGGGCGGGTACCGCCGCCATGATGAATCCTACCAGTAATAGTCCTGTCAGCCAGATGCGCCTGTGCCTCATATCGTCTCCATCTCTTCAGTAGAACAAGAGGCTAGGCAATGCGCTTTGTGCGGTCAATGGTTTTTCTGTGTTGGCAGTCCCTGCGCGATGATCATATAGTCACTCGCGTGAACACGTTGCCCGCATTGATTATCGCCGCCGCCATCGTGGTGGCCAGTCTCCTGCTCTACTGGCTGCTCAGCCGCGTGCTGCGCCGCAACGAGAGCCTATCGCTGCTCCAGAACCAGGTCAACGCGGCCACGCAGCAGTCGGCGCAACAGGTCGAGGCGCTGCGCACAAGCATGGCGGACAGCCTGCAGGCCCTGACCCACCAGCTCAGCCAATCGCTGGCCACGAGCAGCAAGCAGGTGGGTGCCCGGCTGGACTCCACAACCAAAATCATCGGGGATGTACGCCAGCAACTCGGACAGCTCGAGAAATCATCCAAACGCATGCTCGAGGTGGGCACCGACATTGCCCAACTCCAGGAGATCCTGCAGCCCCCAAAACTGCGCGGCTCACTCGGCGAGCTGTTCCTGGGTGACCTGCTGGCCCAGATCCTGCCGGCCAGCCACTTCGAGCTGCAACACCACTTCAAGGGCGGCGAGGTGGTCGATGCCGTCGTGACCCTGCGCGCCGGGATGGTGCCGATCGACGCCAAGTTCCCGCTCGACAACTTCAAGCGGGTCCTCGCGTCCGAAAGCGACGATGACCGCCGTAGTTCACGTCGCGCCTTCGCGCGCGACGTGAAGGGTCATATTGACGCAATCGCCAAGAAGTACATCCGGATGGACGAAGGCACCTTCGATTTCGCCCTCATGTATATCCCGGCCGAGAACGTCTATTATGAGACCATTATAAAGGATGAACTGTTGGATGGCGACATGGTCCTCTTTGAGTATGCGCTCAAGCGTCGCGTCATCCCCGTATCGCCTAACAGCTTCTATGCCTATCTCCAGACCATCATCCTCGGACTGAAGGGCCTGCAGGTCGAGGAGCAGTCGCGCGAGATCATCGGTCATCTCTCCCGTCTGCGTAAGGAATTCGACACCTTCTCCGATGCGTTCCGGCTCGTGGGTCAGCATCTCGACAACTCGGGCAAGAAG
>JAOZSS010000085.1 GCA_029939545.1 Kiritimatiellia bacterium
GGATTCAGGGCGTCCACACCCGCCACATCAATATCATCGTTCCGAAACACCTTCAGATCCCCGCCCTGGCTCGACATGATCTGCACCAAGTTATAGGTAAACGAATCGTAGTTATCAATCAGGACGATCATGCTTCTCCTCCCAGCTCAAGGCCGCGCGCGGCCAGTTCAACCGCCATTTGCATTCCGCGCGCCTTGTGACAGGTCTCTTCGTATTCACGTGTCGGATCCGAATCATAGACGATTCCCGCACCCGCCTGCACCGCCACCTGACCCTTGTACATGTCGAGCGTCCGGATTGTGATGGCCAGGTCCATGTTCCCGCTGTAGCTCACGTATCCCACGGCACCGCCGTAGGCGCCGCGCGGATCGGGCTCCAGCTCGTTGATGATCTCCATAGCCCGAATCTTGGGTGCACCGCTCAACGTACCCGCCGGGAACGTTGCCGCCATGACGTCCACGGCGTCGAATTCCTTGCGCAACACGCCTTCCACATGCGAGACCAGGTGCATCACGTGGCTATAGCGCTCGATCACCATATACTCGGTCACCTGCACGCTGCCCGCCTCCGATACGCGCCCGAGATCGTTGCGTCCCAGGTCCACGAGCATCACATGCTCGGCCTTTTCTTTCTCGTCGGACAGCAGGTCGTCCGCCAACTTGCGATCCTCCTGCTCGGTCTTGCCGCGCGGACGCGTACCCGCGATCGGCCGCAGCTCCACGTGGTTGCCCGTCAAGCGCACCATGACTTCCGGCGACGACCCGACCAGCGTCTGCTCCCCGATCTTCAGCAGGAACGTATACGGCGACGGGTTCAGCAATCGCAGTGCGCGGTACACCTGGAGCGGCGGCACGCTACTGCGCGCTGAGAAACGCTGACTCAGCACCACCTGGATGATGTCGCCGGCGACGATGTACTCCTTGGCGCGCACCACCATCTTCTCGTAGTCGGCCTGCTCCAGGTTCGATTCGAACGGCATCGCGGGGTGTCGGCCACCCGGAGGCGCTCCGGGCGGCCACGCCAGCATCCTGGCAATGTCATCGATCCGCGCCACAGTCTCCGTGAAAACACGCCTGGCCTTGTCAACGCCATCCTCGCCTTGCCCCCGCACGCCCGGTCGCGCACAGCAGACAATCTTCATCGTATGCCGCACGCGATCAAACACGATCAGCTGGTCCGCCTTCAGAAAGCGGCTCCGCGCCACCACATCACCCCGCCCCGCCTTGGGGCTTGGCATGCACTCAAACTCTCCCATCGCCTCGTAACCGACAAAGCCCACGGCGCCGCCGAAGAAACGGGGCAGTCCCGGCATCTCGGGAACGCGGATATCCTTAAACGTATCGCGTAGCTGTTCCAGTTCCCCGGTCGGCCCGCGGGAATGGTCCACCTCGAAAAGTAGCTCAGGGTCCACGCCTACAAACGAATAGCGCCCCCACGTCTCGCCGCCCTCCATACTTTCGAGCAGAAATGCGTTGGCCCGATCGGAGAAGCGCTGTAACACAGACACCGGCGTTTCCAGGTCGGCCAGAATCTCCCGGTACACAGGAATGACGTCATATTCATCTGCCATCCGCACAAAATCAGGCTCATTCGGAACATTCATAGTCGGGCAGGTATACCCCACTCCGGGGGATGCGTCAAGGGGAAATGTTTCTGCGTGTAGAAACATTTCTCAACAGGTGCCAGGTGTCGACACAGCGCGTGCTACCCGCAACTATCAAGGATGCGGCGGATGACGGGTTCGCGCGTCTCGATGCTCTGGCAGAGCTTGAACTGGACGCGAGCGCGGTAGAGGTTGTGGCCTTCGTACTTGGTCTTGAAGTAGATATCGCCGACAAGATGGTCGGCGAAGAAACGCAGGCCCAGCTCGAAGGTGATCAGTCGAATGCTGTCATAGAGGTAGTGGCGGTCTGCATCGGTCATGAACTCCGCAGCATACTGCATGTAGCCTTTGACAATCGCCTGGCAGAGGTCGGTGTCGAAGAAGACCTTCTCCAGGTCCTGCTCTTCCTCTCCCGCCGGATTGCAGGCCGAGCGCAGGCAGTCGCCAAAGTCATAATGGATCAGGCCCGGCTTGACCGTATCGAGGTCGATAATGCTGGTACCCTTCCCCGTATCCTCATCGATCATGATGTTCGAGATCTTGGGGTCACCATGCGTAGGGCGAAGCTTCAACTCGCCGTTCGCGTGGGCCGTTTCGAGCACTGAACACCAGTCCCGACGCTCCTCAATGAACTTCAGGCAGCTCCGCGCCTCGGTGGTGCTCCTGGCCAGCTCCCGTCCCGCGTCGGTGGCCAGCGCGGCATCCAGTCCTTCAAAATAGTGCGGGGTCACGTGAAACCCCCCGAGCGTGTCGTGCAGACGCGTGGGATCGATGTCACTGATCAGGCGCAGGAACTGCCCCAGCACCTGGCCGGCTTCGTGGGCGTGTTCGAGACTCTGAATCGAGTCGTATGCACGCGCGGAGGCAATCAGCGAGATGGCGCGCCAGTAGTCGCCCTTGGCGTCGAGGATGTAGTCCTCGCCCGACTTCGCAGGAATGATACGTGGTAGCTGCCAGATCCGGTCCGCATCGTCCGCCTCGGCTTCGAGTCGGCGATGCACGTGATTAGTGATCACCTTCAGGTTCGCCATGATCAGCGAAGGATCGGCAAACACTTTTTGGTTAATCCGTTGAAGGATGAAACGCTCTTCGGAGAAGGTCGTCCGGAAGATTGCGAGATAGGTGTCGTTGACGTTGCCGCTGCCGGTGGGACTCACGGATACAGGCCGTCCGTTCACACTGAACTGGACCGCTATACCGGCAGGATTCACACATCCCCCTCTCGTCAGGCCACGGCCCGCGCGGAGCGCGAGCCCACCCTCACCCTCGGTAAAGTCGGACCCTGTGCCAGGTAGGGCCCGCTCTCCGGGCGGGCCACACTCAGAGCTACTGCACCGCAACAGGCTCAGCCGCCACGGGCACGGCTTCCGCGGGAGCAGTCACGCCGCTCTGGTCGACCTCGACCGGCGCCGAAGCATCGATGGCGTCGGGGGCTGCATCAACCGGTATGTCTGCCGGTGCCATACCAACCGGAGGCGCCATCGGTGCCATCGGTGCCGCAGGGGCGGCCGGAATCGGCACCACGGCATCGTCCGTCACGGAGACGCTGCGAGTGCTCGCACCCAGGTAAGCCAACAGGGTCGTGTTGACCAGGAACACAACCCCGAGAATCACGGTGACACGCGTCAGCACGTTGCCCATGCGCGCGCCGAACAGTGCCTCTCCCATCTGTCCGCCCAGCGCCATGCCAAGTCCCTGGCTCTTTGTGCGCTGAATCAGGATGACGCCGATCAGCATCGAGCAGACCACCGCCTCAATCAAAACCAATATGTATCTCATAAACGTAGCCATATTCACTTCTCTCCCAGTTCCGGACTTTGCCGTCCCATCCACTGGAGTGATCAGTAATCAGTTACCAGTGATCAGTATTCTCTCGCTTCTCCCACTGATCACCGATCACCGATCACTGATCACTACTCTTCTATACTCCGTGGCGCACGATCTCCACAAACGAGCGGGCATCGAGTGCCGCCCCACCAATCAATCCGCCATCGATGTCGGGCTGTGAGAGAAGCTCTTCCGCGTTGGCGGGCTTCATGCTGCCGCCATACTGAATGCGAACAGTCTCGGCCGTCTCGGCATCGCTTAGACCCGTCAGTATACGGCGGATGAAAGCATGTACTTTCTGGGCCATCTCCGGCGTCGCGGTGCGCCCCGTTCCAATCGCCCAGACGGGCTCGTAGGCCACGATGACCTGCTTCAGCTCCTCGGCCAGCCCACTCAGGCTGCCTTCCGCCTGAGTCTGAATCACTTCCTGCGTCCGACCCGCCTCGCGCTCCTCCAGTGTCTCGCCCACGCAGACGATCGGGAGCAGGTTGGCGGCCAACGCGGCCTTAACCTTGTGGTTCACGATGGCGTCCGTCTCACCAAAGTAAGCCCGCCGCTCACTATGCCCCAGGATAACGTAGTGGCAATAGAGGTCGCGCAGCATGCTGGAGGAAATCTCACCCGTATAGGCGCCATCCGGTTCCCAGTGCATATTCTGTGCGCCCAGCTTGATGGACGTGTTGTCGATGATGTCGCCTACCGCCTTGAGTGCGGTTGAAGGCGGACACAAGACCACGTCGACCTCGCGGCACTCCGCGAGCTCGAGCTTCACGCCCGCGGCCAACTCTTGCGCATCCGCAATCGTCTTGTTCATCTTCCAGTTACCGGCAATGATCTTCTTTCTCAGCTTCATTCTGTGTCTTCCTTACTTATCGCTCAACGCAGTGATTCCGGGCAGTGCTTTGCCCTCAAGAAATTCCAGGCTCGCACCGCCACCGGTGCTGATGTGTGACATCTGGTCGGCCAAGCCGCTCTTGTTGACCGCACTCACGCTGTCGCCGCCACCAATGATGCTGACGCAATCGGTTTCGGCCACGACCTTCGCAATCGCCATCGTCCCGGCGGCAAACGGGGCCATCTCGAAGCAGCCCATCGGACCGTTCCAGACCACGGTCTTCGCGTTGGCGAGCTCCGCGGCAAACAGGTCGCACGTCTTGGGGCCCACGTCCAAGGCCATCCAGCCGTCCTCAATGCCGTCTTTTTCAACGGTCTTCACGTTGGCATCCGCGCTGAAAGCGTCGGCCACCACGTGGTCGACCGGGAGGAGAAGTCTAACGCCCTTGGCGGCCAGCAACTCCATCGTCTCTTTCGCGAGTTCCACCTTCTCGGCTTCAACCAGGGAGTTTCCCACCGGAATCCCCTTGGCCACGTAAAATGTATAGGCCATGCCACCCCCCACGATGATGGCGTCCACCTTTTCGGCCAGCTTGCGCAGCACGTCGATCTTACCGCTGATCTTGGCCCCGCCGATCACCGCCACAAAAGGATGCTCCGGGCTGGCGACCGCGCTGCCGAGATACTCTATCTCTTTCTCGAGCAGGAAGCCGGCGGCACACGTGTCAATGTGTTGGGTCACGACGGCCATGGAGGCGTGCGCGCGGTGCGCGGTACCGAAGGCGTCATTCACGTAGACATCGCCCAACTCGGCCAGCGCGGCGGCAAACGCATCCTGGGCCTCGGGCTCGACCTTCTTGCCCTCTTCCTCGGGGTGAAAACGGAGATTTTCAAGCAGAAGCACGTCGCCGGGGCGCAGGGCATCCGCCATCGCCTTCACTTCCGGGCCCACGCAGTCGGGCGCAAACGCGACCGGCTTGCCCAGCAGCTCGGAGAGACGCAGTGCGGCAGGCTTGAGACTGAACTCGGGCTTGGCCTCGCCCTTCGGACGCCCCAGGTGACTCATCAGGACCAGCGAGGCGCCCTCGGCCAGCACATGCTCAATCGTCTTGAGCGCAGCGCGAATGCGCGTATCGTCGGTCACCGTCTCGCCATCCAGCGGCACGTTGAAGTCCACGCGCATCAATACGCGCTTCCCGTTCAGCTCCAAATCACGAACTGTCTTCTTGTCCATCTGATCTTCCTGTCTTCCTGCGTCAACTGAACCCTCTCTCGCCCCCTGTCGGTTCTCCCGACAGGAGCGAAAGATTTATTGTCTTCATGCAAAAACGCACGCGAAACGGTTGTGGCTGGTCTGCGCGAGCAGAGCCAGTGCGGCTCCCCTCGCGCCAAGACAGCCGCAGAGACTATTTCTGCGCCCTTCCACTCAAACAGATCTATGCCTCCCGCCGGGTAAACCGGCGGGGGTCAAGACCATCCAGAATTCAAAAACTACCCAGCCGCGTTCATGTGCGCGATCAGGTCGAGAATCTTGTTGGAGTATCCCATTTCATTGTCGTACCAGGAGACAACCTTCACAAAGTTGTCCGTCAGGGCAATGCCGGCACCAGCATCAAATACAGATGTGCGAGGCTCTCCGATAAAGTCGGTAGACACGACCTGCTCCTCTGTGTACCCGAGGATGCCCTTCATGGCACCGTCCGAAGCCGCCTTCATCGCGGCCTTGATTTCGTCGTAGCTCGCAGCGTTCTTCAGACGGCACGTAAGATCCACAACCGACACATCCAGAGTCGGCACGCGGAAAGCCATACCGGTAAGTTTGCCGTTCAGCTCAGGAATCACCTTGCCAACAGCCTTGGCAGCGCCAGTGCTGGCGGGAATGATGTTGCCGGAAGCCGCACGGCCATCGCGCCAGTTCTTGCCAGACGGGGAGTCTGCAACCTTCTGTGTGGCGGTCATGGCGTGGATCGTCGTCATCAGCCCCTCTTCGATGCCAAAGCTATCGTTCAGAACCTTGGCGATCGGGGCCAGGCAGTTTGTCGTGCAAGACGCATTGGAAACGAAGTTCATATCTGAGGTGTAATTGTCTTGGTTGACGCCCATCACGAACATTGGTGTGTCGTCCTTCGAGGGAGCCGACATCACGACCTTCTTGGCGCCGGCATCGATGTGGCCCTGTGCGCCTTCCTTGGTCAGGAAAACACCGGTCGACTCGATGATGTAATCGGCCCCGCAGGACGCCCAGCCAATGTCAGCCGGATTACGCTCGGCGAATACGGCAATCTCCTTGCCATTCACGATCAGCTTGCCATCCGCCGCGCTGACCTCGCCATTGAAGCGACCGTGGACCGAATCGTACTTGGTCATGTAGACCATATAATCCACGTCGATGAACGGATCATTGATCCCGACGACCTCAATATCATCCCGCGCGCATGCCGCACGAAAAGCCAAGCGGCCAATCCGTCCGAACCCATTGATACCAACTCTGATAGCCATTCTACATCTCTCCTTAACTGTTAATAGATACACTCCTCCCAATCGGAGTCGAACGGGTACCCTACAGAAACCCGCCCCACTGAGTCAATACGGGGATTCTCAGGAATTCGCGCGCGTAAATCGAGAACCGGAGTATGTCCACCGCTTTGCCCATTGACGCTCCACACACATTATCCTTTAATCCAGCCAATTTTTACCTCCATCGAAAGACACGAGCTATGACCGACGACCAAGCCAAGATCATCTATACCTTCACCGACGAAGCGCCCGCGCTGGCGACCTACTCGCTGCTCCCCGTCATCCAGGCCTTTGCCGGCGCGGCTGGCGTGACCGTGGAGACACGCGACATTTCGCTCGCAGGCCGTATTCTGGCCCAGTTCCCGGAGCGCCTGACCGAGGAACAGCGTATCGGCGATGCGCTGACCGAGCTGGGTCTACTGGCCAAGACCCCCGCCGCCAACATCATTAAGCTGCCCAACATCTCCGCCTCGATCCCCCAGATCAAGGCCGCCGTGGCCGAACTCCAGGCCCATGGCTACGATATCCCGGACTATCCCGAAGACCCGCAGACCGACGCGGAGCGCAAAACCCAAGTCTGCTACGACGCCGTCAAGGGCTCGGCCGTCAATCCTGTCCTGCGCGAGGGCAACTCCGACCGCCGCGCCCCCCATTCGGTCAAGGAATACGCCCGCCGCCACCCCCACCCCATGGGCGCGTGGTCCTCCGACTCCAAGTCACACGTTGCCAGCATGAGCGACCACGATTTCTACGGCAGCGAGACCTCCGCCACCGTCGCATCCGCCTGCAACGTGCGTATCGAGTTCCAGGGCGATGACGGCGCGACCTCCATCCTGAAAGCCGACACCCCGCTCCAGGTCGGTGAGATTATTGACGCCGCCATCATGAGCCGCAATACCCTGCGTAACTTCATCGCCGAACAGATGGAGGAGGCCAAGACGCAAGATGTCCTCTTCTCGATCCATCTCAAGGCCACCATGATGAAGGTCTCCGACCCCATCATCTTCGGCCACGTGGTCAGCGTCTTCTTCGATGACCTCTTCACCAGGCACGCCGCCTTGTTCGAGGAGTTGGGCATCGAAGCCAGCCACGGACTGGGCGACCTCACCGCCAAGATTGCCGGGCTCCCGGAGGAGCAGCGGAGTGAAATCGAGGCCGACATCCAGGCCGGCTACGCCAACGGGCCCGCGCTCGCCATGGTTAACTCCGACAAGGGCATCACCAATCTCCACGTTCCCAGCGACGTCATCATCGACGCCTCCATGCCCGCAGCCATCCGCGCCTCCGGCCAGATGTGGGGCCCCGACGGCAACCAGAAGGACACCAAGTTCATCATTCCCGACCGCTGCTATGCCGGCGTCTATCGCGAGACCGTCGACTTCTGCAGAGAACACGGCGCCTTTGATCCTCGCACGATGGGCAGCGTTGCCAATGTCGGACTCATGGCGCAGAAGGCCGAGGAGTACGGCTCACACGACAAGACCTTCATCGCCCCGGCCGATGGTGCGATCAAGGTGATTGCCGAAGACGGCAGCGTCCTGCTGGAGCAGTCGGTTGAGACCGGCGACATCTTCCGCATGTGCCAGGTCAAGGACGCGCCGATCCGCGACTGGGTCAAGCTCGCCGTCAAGCGTGCCCGCGCCACAGGAACACCGGCCGTGTTCTGGCTCGATGCCAAACGCGGACACGATGCCCAGCTGATCACGAAAGTGGAAGCCTACCTGCCTGAGCACGACACCGAGGGCCTCGATATCAGAATCCTCGCCCCGGTCGAGGCCACGCGGCTTTCGTTGGAGCGCGCCCGCAACGGTGAGGACACGATCTCCGTGACCGGCAATGTATTGCGGGACTATCTGACCGATCTGTTCCCGATCCTCGAGCTGGGCACCAGCGCCAAGATGCTCTCCATCGTCCCGCTCATGAACGGCGGTGGCCTTTTCGAGACCGGCGCCGGCGGGTCGGCCCCCAAGCACGTGCAGCAGTTCGAGGCAGAGAACCACCTGCGCTGGGATTCCTTGGGTGAGTTTCTCGCATTGGGCGCCTCGTTCGAACACCTCGCACAAGTTTTCGACAATCCGAAGGCCCACGTCCTCGCCGACACACTCGACCAAGCCACAGCCACGTTCCTCGAAACCAACAAAGCCCCGTCGCGCAAGGTCAACGAGATCGACAACCGCGGCAGCCACTTCTACCTCACCCTCTTCTGGGCCGAGGCGCTCGCCGCGCAGGATGAAGATCCCGCGCTCAAGGCAGCCTTCACCGGCATCGCCACCAAGCTGCGCGCCAACGAGGCCGAGATCGCAGAGCAACTCCTCGCCGTACAGGGCCCGCCCATGGACATCGGCGGCTACTACCACCCCGACTTCACCCAAGCCACCGCCGCCATGCGCCCCAGCGCAACCTTCAATCGTATTCTGGCATCGTTCCAGGGTCCTGCCTCAGAATCGGGTCTACAGGCGAGAGAAGAGTGCAAACAGGCGTGCGATGGATGTCCCCCAAGCCATCTGGTTAGACGTCCCGCATAGAGGGTGTAACCGGTCTTCCGCTCCTGCTCAAGAAAGGAATAATCCAGGAAAAG
>JAOZSS010000086.1 GCA_029939545.1 Kiritimatiellia bacterium
ACGTTCGATAATCTCACCGGACGGCTTGGCCATCAGACCACGCATACCGGCAAGCTGGCGAATCTGCTGGCGACTACCGCGCGCCTTGGAATCCACCATCATATACACCGGGTTGATTTCGTCGGCAGCCGACTGGTCATCGAGCGCGTTCTCCTCGATGGCGCGGTACATCGCATTTGAAATCTCGTCGGTCGTATGGGTCCAGATGTCGACGATCTTGTTGTAGCGCTCACCGTCAGTGATGACGCCCTGCTTGTACTGGCCCTGCACCTGCTGGACCTGCTTGCGGGCGCCGTCGATCATGCCGTTCTTCTCATCCGGCACAATCAGGTCGACCATACCGATGGAGACGCCGGCCAGCGTGGCGTTCTCGAATCCGAGTAGTTTCAGGTCATCAAGGGCCTGCACGGTACGCTTGTGGCCGGCCACCTTATGGCAATTCCAGATGAGGTCGCCGAGCATGGACTTGTTGACCACCTTGTTCACGAAGCCGGTACCTTCCGGCCAGATCTCGCTGAAGAACACGCGTCCTACGGTTGTCTCAACGATGCGCGTCTCCGGGTCGCCGACATAGGTCTCGCGGCCGAAGTCCGGGCTACGGAAACGGATGCGGGTATGCAAGGCTACCGCCTTGTCCTGATAGGCGAGGCGGACTTCGTTGATGTCGCCGAAGATGGGCAGATGCTCAATCTCGTCGGTATGTTTGCGCGCGTACTCGGTGAGGCGGTCTTCCTGGCTGAGCGAGGTCAGGTAGTAGATACCCAGCGCGATGTCCTGCGTCGGCGTCATGATCGACTTACCGCTCGAAGGCGAGAAGATGCTGTTGGTCGACATCATCAACAGGCGCGATTCGAGCTGCGCCTCGATCGAGAGCGGCACGTGCACGGCCATCTGGTCGCCGTCAAAGTCGGCGTTGAACGCGGTACAGACCAGCGGATGAATCCGGATGGCCTCGCCTTCGACCAGCACGGGCTCGAACGACTGTACGCTGAGACGATGCAGCGTCGGTGCACGGTTCAGCATGATCGTCTTGTCGCGGGTCACCTCTTCGAGGATGTCCCACACCTCGTCGGTCTGGCGCTCAATGAGCTTCTTGGCGCTGCGCACGGTGTGCACGACCCCCATCTCCTTGAGCCGACGAATCATGAACGGCTCGAAGAGTACGAGGGCCATCTTCTTGGGCAGTCCACACTGGTTGAGCTTAAGCTCGGGGCCGATCACAATCACGGAACGGCCGGAGTAGTCCACACGCTTACCGAGCAGGTTCTGGCGAAAACGGCCGCCCTTACCACGCAGCATATCGCTCAACGACTTGAGGGGACGGTTGCCCGCACCCGTCACGGCGCGGCCGTGACGTCCGTTGTCGAAGACCGCGTCGACGGCTTCCTGCAGCATGCGCTTCTCGTTGCGGATGATGACATCCGGCGTCTTGAGCTGCTGAAGATTCTTAAGACGGTTGTTGCGGTTGATCACGCGACGGTAGAGATCGTTCAGGTCCGATGTGGCGAAACGGCCGCCCTCGAGCGGAACAAGCGGGCGCAGCTCCGGCGGAATCACCGGCAGCACGTCCAGGATCATCCACTCCGGGCGGGTCCCGCTGCTGCGGAAACCTTCCACGGACTTCATGCGCTTGGAGAGTTTCTTGCGCGTCTGCTTGCTGCGGGTCTTCTCGATGGCCTCTTCGAGCTCTTCCATCAGGTCGTCGAGGTTGATCTGGCGCAGCGATTCGCGGACGGACTCGGCACCCATGCCGGCCTCGAACGTGGCGCCGTACTTGTCAAGCGCATCACGGTATTCCATCTCGGTAAGGAGCTGGCGATTCTTGAGCGGCGTGTCGCCGGGCTCGGTCACGAGGTAATCTTCGTAGTAGAGCACGCGCTCGAGGTTGGTGGCCGTCATGTCGAGCATCAGCCCGATACGACTCGGCGTACACTTGAAAAACCAGATATGCGACACCGGCACGGCCAGCTCGATGTGGCCCATGCGTTCACGGCGCACACGCGACACGGTCACTTCCACGCCGCAACGATCACAGATCACGCCCTTGTGCTTGATGCGCTTGTACTTACCGCAACTACATTCCCAGTCGCGGGTCGGTCCAAAGATCCGCTCACAGAACAGGCCGCCCCGTTCCGGCTTGTAGGTCCGGTAGTTGATCGTTTCCGGATTCTTGACTTCGCCCTGGCTCCACGAGCGCACCGATTCCGGCGCGGCGAGCTTAATGCCTACCGCGTCGAACGTCTCGTAGTCCGTCACCCCCATCACTTCTCTGGCTGCGTAATGACTCACTATGTCGCCTCCTGGCCTAGGGCCTAAAGAATTCTGTCGGCATCGTCATGGCTGATCGTTTGCACGTCCAGACACAAGCCGCGCAGCTCGTTGATCAATACGCTGAATGACTCGGGAATACCGGCCTCCAGCGAGTTCTCGCCCTTAACAATCGATTCGTAGATCCGGGTACGCCCGGCCACATCATCGCTCTTTACCGTCAACAGTTCCTGTAGCGCATAGGCCACACCATAGGCCTCCAGCGCCCAGACTTCCATTTCACCCATACGCTGGCCACCATACTGCGCCTTGCCGCCCAGCGGCTGCTGGGTGACGAGCGAGTAAGGACCGACCGCACGTGCGTGAATCTTGTCAGACACCAAGTGATGCAGCTTCAGCATGTAGATCTGCCCCACCACCACCCGCTGATCGAAAGCCTCGCCGGTGCGACCGTCGTAGAGCTCGGTCTTGCCGTCGGCCGGCAGGTCGGCCTCTTCGAGCATTGAGCAGATGCGCGCCTCGGAGATGCCGTCGAAAATCGGGGTCATGCAGTGAATGCCCAGCGCCTTGCAGGCGGCCCCCATGTGCGTCTCGAGCACCTGCCCGAGGTTCATGCGCGAAGGCACGCCCAGCGGGTTGAGCACGATATCCACCGGCGTACCGTCCGGGAGGAAGGGCATTTCGCACTCGGGCATAATGCGCGATACCACGCCCTTGTTTCCGTGGCGGCCGGCCAGCTTGTCGCCCACGGCTAGCTTCTTCTTGGTGGCCACGTAGACGCGAACCTGCTTGATGATGCCCTGGTCCACCTCGTCACCGCTCTGGATGCGATCCAGTGAACGGTCGTGCTGCACAATCAGCTCAGCGAACTTCGGACGGAAATCAGCAATGATCTCGTCAATCTTGATCTGGACCGGGCTGCTCTCAATCTGGACATACTCGAAGCGGTTGGCCAGCTTGCGCAACAGGGTCTTTGTGATCTTGCGGTTGGCCGGAATAATGATCTCGCCGGCCTCGGCATCGACC
This sequence comes from Kiritimatiellia bacterium, assembly GCA_029939545.1. Lineage (GTDB taxonomy): Bacteria > Verrucomicrobiota > Kiritimatiellia > UBA8416 > JABMPJ01 > JABMPJ01. The sequence continues at coordinate 3,295 of JAOZSS010000086.1, forward strand.
ACGTCGAGCGGAATCTTCTCACCGAGCAGTACGTTGCTGAGGGCCTCGGTCAAGTCGTCGATCAGGTCCTGGCGCTGCCGCTTGAAGTCGTCTTCCATCGACTTGATGTGCTTCCTCTTGTCGGCAGGTGTCGAATCGGCCTTCTTGTTCTGCTTCTGGGACGAGACCTTCACATCCATCACGATGCCGTAGGTGCCGCTCGGCACGGTCAGCGATGTATCGCGAACCTCGGCGGCTTTCTCTCCGAAGATGGCGCGCAGCAGGCGCTCTTCCGGGGCAAGCTCGGTTTCGCTCTTGGGGGTGATCTTGCCTACCAGGATATCGCCGGGACGGACTTGTGCGCCCGGACGGATCACACCGTCAGGCCCGAGATCCTTGAGGGCCTCCTCGCCGACGTTCGGGATGTCGCGGGTGATTTCTTCCGGACCAAGCTTCGTGTCGCGGGCACCGATCTCGAACTCCTGGATGTGGATCGACGTGAAGACATCCTCCTTCACCACGCGCTCACTAATCAGGATGGCGTCCTCGAAGTTGTATCCGCACCAGGGCATGAAAGCCACCAGCAGGTTCTTGCCGAGTGCCACTTCGCCTTCGCTGGTAGCGGGACCGTCGGCGAGGATGGTACCCTTCTCGATCTGGCTGCCCACCTTGACAATCGGCTTCTGGTTGAAGCATGTGCCAGCGTTCGTGCGGCGGAACTTCTGAAGCGGGTACTCCTCGTACTCTTCCTTGGGCGTACGGCGATTGGGCGCGCTGCCGTCCTTGGAGACAATCACGCTGTCGGCCGAGACAAACGCCACTTTACCAGCGGCGCGGGCCGCCACGGTGACGCGCGAATCGCGGGCCACGAGCGACTCCATGCCGGTCGCCACGAGCGGACGCTCGGTCTTCAGTAGCGGCACAGCCTGGCGCATCATGTTGGAGCCCATCAACGCACGGTTGGCATCGTCGTGCTCAAGGAACGGGATCAAGCCGGCGGCGATACTGACCACCTGCTTCGGCGACACGTCCATGTATTCCACACGCCCGGGCTCGACTTCCTGGAAGTCGGCGCGGTAGCGCACGGAGACAATATCCCTCGCGAAACGATTTTTCTCGTCGAGCGGAGCGTTGGCCTGGGCGATGACAAACCGCTCCTCCTGGTCGGCGGTCAGGTAGTGCACCTCGTCGGTCACGCACCCCTTCTCAACCTTGCGGTAGGGGCTCTCGATGAAGCCGAAGTCGTTGACACGCGCATACATGCCCAGCGACGAGATCAGACCGATGTTCGGCCCCTCCGGCGTCTCGATCGGGCAGATACGTCCGTAATGCGAGCTGTGCACATCGCGCACCTCGAATCCGGCACGCTCGCGGCTCAGTCCGCCCGGACCCAGCGCGCTGAGACGGCGCTTGTGCGCCAGCTCGGAGAGCGGGTTGGTCTGGTCCATGAACTGGCTGAGCTGACTGCGCCCGAAGAAATCCTGAATGATTGCCGAGAGCGACTTCGAGTTCACCAGACGCTGCGGCGTCAGGACGCCTTTGCTGGGATCGTACAGCGTCATGCGCTCACGAACGAGGCGCTCGGTACGGGCCAGGCCGACACGGCACTGGTTTTCGAGCAACTCACCCACGGTCCGGACACGCCGACTGCCGAGATGGTCGATGTCATCCACGCTTTCCTGACCACGGCGCACCTTAATAAGGTGGCGGATCGTCTCGATAACATCCTGCGTGTCCAGAACGCGGCAATCGTTGTCCACTTTGCCGCTCAGACCGAGCTTCTGGTTGATCTTGTAGCGGCCCACGCGGCCCAAGTCGTAACGCCGTGCATCAAAGAAGAGGCGGCGCAGGAGCTGGCGGGCGTTGGATGGCGTGGCCGGGTCACCCGGACGCAGACGGTGGTAAATATCCTTCAAGGCGTCGTCGGTGCTGCGCGACTGGTCAGACTCGACGCTCTTCATGAAGATGCCGTCGTCCCACGAGACATCCACAACCTTCACGGTCGTGAAGCCGGCATCACGCATCTGGGCCAAAACGCCCGGTTCGATCGGCGAATAGCGCCGTGCGAGGACGGTCTTCGAATCCATGTCGAGAATGTCTTCCAGGAAGACCAGATGCTCACAGTCATCCTCGTCGTACTTCTCGGAGAGATCGAGGCTGTGAATCGTATAATAGAGTCCGAGCAACTCGGCGTCATCGCCAAACCCGAGCGCACGCAAGAACGTCGACACCAAGAACTTACGGCGGCGGCGACGACGATCCAGATAGATCCAGATTTGGTCGGACGTGTCGAACTGCACTTCGATCCAGGACCCGCGGTCCGGGATGATACGCATGGAATAGAGGGTCAACCCGTTGGGGTGAATCGAAGATTCCGAGCAGATACCCGGGGAGCGATGGAGCTGACTGACCACGACGCGCTCGGCGCCGTTGACAACGAAAGCGCCGTCATCGGTCATGAGCGGCACTTCGCCCATGTAGACGTCCTCTTCGCGCACTTCGTCGCCATCCTTCAGGCGGAACGTAACGTGCAGCGGTGCGGCGTAGGTCTGCCCATCGGCCAGCGCTTCGAGCGCGTTCGGCTTGGCTTCGGACAGCGTGTAGTGCGTGTAATCAAGCACGTAACGCCCGTCGTAGCTCTCAATGGGGAACACCTCCTTGAAGACGCCCTCCAGTCCCTGGGATTTCCGCTTGCTGGGATCCACGTCCCGCTGCAGAAAGTCCAAGTATGACCGCGTTTGTATGTCGATCAGATCCGGTGGATTGATGACCGCTTCAAGCTTGCCGAAATTTACTCTGTCGCCCATGAGGCACCTCGATGTTAATTGCTAAGGCCGACGCTCTCCACTCCTGCACACAAGAGAACAACAACGAAACGCAGGTTTACCCGTCCATTGCGGACTAGTAAGCCTGCTTCCGTCTGTCCATCCTTCTCGAATCCCGTCACGGTACCGGAAAAAGACCGTCTCCCCGCACGACGCACTCAGCGCACGTAACGGGGAGCAGACGGGAAGCGACGCTACTTCACCTCTGCGGTGGCGCCTGCGGCTTCGAGCTTGGTCTTGATCTCCTCGGCCTCTTCTTTGGACACACCTTCCTTCACAGGCTTCGGTGCACCATCGACGAGGTCCTTGGAGTCTTTAAGACCCAAACCGGTGATCGCGCGAACTTCCTTGATCACGCCGATCTTCTGGCCGCCGATAGCCGTCAACACAACCGTAAACTCGGTCTGCTCCTCGGCTTCGCCACCCGCATCACCACCACCGGCCGGGGCCGCAGCAGCCATAGCCATCGGGGCCGCAGCGCTAACGCCAAGGCGATCCTCAAGGGCTTTCACGAGCTGCGACAGTTCGAGAACACTAATGCCCTCGATCCAGTCAATAAACTCAGCCATTTTGCCCTCTACGACGGGGGCATCTGACTTGCTCTGCTCTTTCTGAGCTTCCTTCTCCTGTGCAACAGCTTCTTCGGCCATTATGCACTCTCCTCTTTCTTCTTGTCTTCAACTGCCTTCAGGACATACAGAAGACTTAACACCTTTTGGTTCATCACACCCACCAGTTGGGTCATCGGCGCCGCAATCGTACCGGCGAGCTGCGCATAGAGCACCTCGCGCGACGGGATCGTGGCAATCGCTTCAACATCATCAACAGACAGCAACTGCTGCCCCAACTGTCCGCCTTTCAGTACGAGAAGCTTGGCGCTCTTCCTAAACGCCGTCAGTGCCTTAGCTGTTACACTGGCATCCCCCGCACCACAAACAATCGCAGTCGGTCCATCAAGCAGGCCGGAGAGATCCGGGCCGCCCGTTGCCTTGGAGGCAAGACCGAGCATCGAGTTCTTGACGATGGTCATGCTCGACTCGAACTCGCGCAGTTTCCCGCGCAGCTCGGACAGCTGATCCACCGTCAGACCGCGATAGTCCACCAGAAACACAAAGCCGGTACTCTCGAGGAGTCCCTTGATCTCAGCAATCATCGACTCTTTTTCAGGTCTCATCGTCTTTTTCCCACACCGGGAGCCGACGGGCAAAACGCCCTCGATCAATCCCTAAGATTCGTGCGAACGCCAACACCCATCGTGGAGCTGACTGTAACATTCTTGATATAAATCCCCTTGGCCGAAGTCGGCTTTGCGGAGCGGATCGCATTCAGAACGGCCTCGGCGTTCTCTTTGAGGCTATCCGCCTCGAACGACACCTTGCCGAACGGCACGTTGATGTTGGCGTGGCGGTCCATCCGGAAATCAACCTTGCCGGCCTGGGCCAGCTTCACCGCAGCCGCCGTATCCTCGGTCACGGTACCGGTCTTCGGGTTGGGCATCAGGCCACGCGGGCCGAGCACACGCCCGAGCTTACGGACTTCCTTCATGGCATCCGGAGTGGCAATCGCGACGTCAAAGTCAGTCCAACCGCCCTTGACCTTCTCGATCAGGTCATCCGAACCCACATCGTCAGCACCGGCTTCTTTAGCCGCGTCAGCCGCAGTGCCCTCGGCGAAAACGATGATGTGCACGGACTTACCCGTGCCGTGCGGCAGCGAGACAGACGCACGGATCGCGTTGTCAGACTTGCGAGGATCGATACCCATGCGCAGGCCAAGTTCCATGGTCTCGTCAAAGCTGGCGGTCGGATTCCTCTTCAGGAATGCAATGGCCTCCTCGAGCGTCACCTCTTCCGCGGGAGCCGCTTCGCTGACCGCGCGATATTTCTTTCCATGTTTCGGCATCTGGATTCTCTCCCGAGTCGACCCGGTGGGGCCCTACCCTTCTACAATAATTCCCATGCTGCGAGCGGTGCCCGCGATCATGCGCGCCGCCATATCTTCATCGGTCGCGTTCAGATCTGCGTCCTTGATCTTGACGATCTCCATGATCTGGTCACATGTCACCTTTCCGACCTTCTCCTTGTTCGGCACCGGCGATCCCTTGGCCAGTCCGGCTGCTTTCTTCAGTAGCGAAGCTGCCGGGGGACTCTTGGTGATAAACGTGAACGACTTGTCCTGGTAGACCGTAATCACGACCGGGATAACCGTGCCGGCCTTGTCCTGCGTGGCCGCATTGAAGGCCTTGCAGAAATCCATGATGTTCACGCCCTGCTGTCCGAGCGCCGGCCCCACCGGCGGTGCGGGATTCGCCTGCCCGGCCGGAATCTGCAGCTTAATCTGACCTGTTGCTTTCTTTGCCATTACTCGCGCTCCACCTGCCAGTATTCCAGTTCGACCGGCGCCGAACGTCCGAAGATCGCCACCGACACCTTCAATTTACCCTTCAGGGGCTCGACCTCTTCGACCACCCCGGTGAAATTCATGAACGGCCCGTCATTAATCTTGACCGTCTCGCCCGGCTCGAACGTAATCTTGGGCTGAACGTGCTCTTCCTTGTCCTTAACCTGGTTCAAGACCTGTTCGACCTCGGCCTCGGACAGGGGCACGGGGTTGTCTCCCCCCACGAACCCGATGATGCCCGGCGTCTCTTTCACGAAGTACCAAGCCCGGTCGTGCAGCTGGCGCTCCCCATCGTAGAGCGCGACCTCCAACAGCACATATCCCGGGAAGAACTTACGCGTGGTCGTCGACCGCACACCCTTCTTCACCTCCGAGACCGTCTCGGTCGGAATGATGACCTCGCCAACGTACTCCTCCATCTCCTCGTGCTTAAGGCGACGGCGAATGCTCTCCTGAACCTTATTCTCCTGCCCGGTGAGCGTGTGAATGACGAACCATTCTTTATCCATTAGATGCACCCCGTGGGGATCAGGAGCTGTAGAATCGTCACCAGCACCCGGTCACAAAAACCGACAAACAGGCTCATGAGAACCAGCGACACGATCACGACCATCGTCGACTCGAGCAATTCATGGCGGTTTGGCCACGTGGCCTTCCTCATTTCGCCGAGCACATCACCCGTGAAGGTCTTAACCCCATTTACACCGTTCTGGAGCTTCTTCTTCAGCGCACACCTCGTTTCAAAACCAAAATAAACGGAGAACTAATCAGTGCTTCCTGTAGCAGGCCATTCGGCCCGTCTCGTGGCAGGCCAGGAGGGAATCGAACCCCCAACCCCCGGTTTTGGAGACCGGTGCTC
>JAOZSS010000087.1 GCA_029939545.1 Kiritimatiellia bacterium
TTCCCCGGTGTGCAGCTCAACTTCACACAGCCGATCCAGAATGCATTCGATGAGTTGCTTTCGGGAATCAAGGCTCAACTTGCCATCAAGATCTATGGCGAGGAGTTGAGCGTGCTCCGGCAGAAGGCCGAAGAGATTCGCGGAGCCATCGACAACATTCCGGGGCTGGTTGACCTGTCCACGGAACAGAGCTTCGGGCAGCCCCAGGTGCAGATTGTCGCGGATCGTGCCGCATGTGCACGCTACGGCGTGACGGTGAGTGAGATCATGGAAATGGTCGAGCTGGCCGTCGGGGGTGAAGTGATCGACAATATCTACCTGAACACGCGCCGGTTTGGGATCCATATGCGGTTCCAGGAAGAGTACCGGTCCGATCCGGAGGCGGTCAGAAACATCCTGGTGCCGACGAGTGGCGGCTCTGCCGTTCCCTTGTCGCAGGTCGCGAATGTCGAACAGGTCACGGGGCCCATCCAGATCAACCGAGAAAAGAACCAGCGACGCTGGATCGTGCAGGGCAACGTTCGAGGACGTGATCTTGGCGGTGTTGTTGCTGACATCCAGGCGCGAATCGCGGAGAAGGTCTCCCTTCCACCGGGTTACACGGTCGAATACGGCGGGCAGTTCGAGAACCAACAGCGCGCCATGAAGCGACTGTCCATCATCGTGCCAACGGTGATCGGCCTGGTGCTCGTAATGCTCTGGATGTCGTTCGGCGTGATGCGGCATGCGCTGATCATCATTGTCAACGTTCCGTTGGCGTTGATCGGCGGGATTCTCGGATTGCTGATCACGGGACAGTATCTCTCGGTGCCGGCATCGGTGGGGTTCATTGCCCTCTTCGGGATTGCCGTGCAGAACGGGATGGTGCTTGTGACCTACTTCAATGATCTACGTGAGCGAGGCAAATCCGTTGCCGAGGCGGTGACGGAAGGCGCCGAGCTGCGTCTGCGGCCGGTGTTGATGACCGCCATGACGACTGTGCTCGGGCTCCTGCCGCTGCTGCTGGCCACAGGGATTGGCGCAGATGTGCAGCGGCCTCTGGCGACGGTTGTGGTGTTCGGGCTGACAACATCAACGTTGCTGACGTTGTTTGTTATCCCGGCAGTCTATGTATGGGTGGAAGAACGTACTGAGAGAAAACGGGCGTAAGCCCAAGGGAGGACAGAAGATATGAAACGTATTGTCGCATTCATAAAGCCAAACATGCTGGACGACGTGATATTCGCCTTGCATGAGATCGAGAACTTCCCGGGAGCGAGCATCTCTGAGGTGAAGGGAATCGGGAGTGGTTCGCGAGACCACCTTGAACATGGTGGTCGAACTCCCTTCCGGGGGTTTCCGAAATCCATCCGAATGGAGATTGTCTGTTCGGATAAACTGGTCAAAGAGATCGTGGAGACGATCCGAAAGAAGGCGCACACCGGCCTGCCGGACGACGGCAAGGTGTATGTCTCTCCGGTTGAGGATGCCCTGCGCATCCGCACCGGGGAGCGCGGTGAAATGGCAATATAGCGAACTCAGCTTGAGACGGGTGAACGAAGGTACGAAGAAGGAGTAGATGATGAACGGATTCAGATGCATGTTGGTGATGGCTGTAGTGGGGAGTGCCGTAGCATTCGCAGGCTGCGGGAAGGCTAAGACTGAAGCGCCGAAGCCGGTGGTTGCCTATCGTATCGGCGTGAAGTTGGCCGATCGCTTTGCCCACGATAGCCCGGACGGGAAGAAGGCCATAGAGGAAAAAAGACGGAGGCTACTCAACGAACAGGTGCAGGAAGCGGAACGTCAAATAGAGGGCATTGGGATCGGATCTTCGGTAAAACCGAACTTTCTTTAAGAATTAGGGTTGACGAGAGTGTCGGTGTTGTGGTTGTATATTCACACAAACGAGTGCTCATGTATTTCACGATAGAGATGTTGAATGAATAGCAGATCAAATGGCAAGAGTGTTGGGGATGTGTGCGAAGTCCAGTGTGTGAACGAAGAAAATGTTCAGGCCGCGTTGGACGCGATGCCTGCTGACCGCGTCGTTCTCGCTCTGGCAGAAACGTTCAAGATCTTGGCTGATCCGACGCGGCTACGAATAATAGCTGCGCTTGCAGCAAAGGAACTCTGCGTTTGTGATCTGGCGCAGATTCTGGGCGTCACTGGATCGGCGGTTTCCCATCAGCTCAGGCTTATGCGAGGGCAAAAGCTTGTGAAGTACAGGAAAGAAGGAAAGATCGCATACTATGCACTGGATGACTCACACGTTGAGGCGTTGCTTGCGCAGGCGCTCAAGCACATAGAAGAGGGATGACAGTTCCCCCCTTTTTTGGCGACATCGACAAACGAGTGCTCAATCGTTTGTGGCACAATATGAATGGGAATGAGGTAAGGTGATCATTGAGTTGGGAGGCACAAGTAGCACCCCCTGAAATCAGGAAAGAAGGAAACACACCATGAGAACACAGTACAGACATCTATCGCGCAGCCCCGCCTATCTGGTCTGCGCCCTGGCAGCCGCATCCCTTATTCTAAGCGGCTGCGGCAAATCCGAGACGAGAGCCGGGGCAAGGCAGGCGGACAAAGGCGCGAATGTGGAAGTAGACCTCGGCAGCACGGCCCACACGCACGACAACCAAAACGAGGCCTGCTTTATCTGCGATCCGTCGAAGCGAGACAAAGGCCGCCTCTGGTGCAAAGAGCACGGGCGCTACGAGGATCGGTGCTGGCCCTGCCACCCCGAGTTGGAGGAGAAAGACCGCCTGTTCTGCAAAGAACACGCCCTTTATGAGGACGAGTGCTTTCTCTGTCACCCCGAGCTCAAGGCCGATGGAGAAGCAGCCCTTGACGACCCGTCTGCGCCGGACAATGGTGAAGACGGGAACGCCGGACTACAGTGCAACGAGCACGGAGTCCCGGAGATCGAGTGCGGGATCTGCCAACCGGACCGCGCGACATCGCTGGAGCCTGGCGAGAACTTGAAAGTCCGTTTCCCATCCATCGAAGCGGCGGGCAAGGCGGGTATCGTAACCGAGCGTCCCCGTATCTCGCAAAGCGCCCCGTCCGTCAAGGCTTTCTGTGAAGCCCAGTATAACCTCAACGCAATGGCGAAGATTACGCCGCTGGCGGGAGGCGTAATCCACGCAGTACGACACGATGTAGGAGAGCGGGTCAACGCGGGCGAGACCCTCGTGATTCTCCACTCCGCCGATGCAGCTTCGGCCAAAAGTGACTACCTCACCGCGTCTGTTGAGCGTGATATCCACCGTCAAACCTTCGAACGTGAGAAGCGACTCAAAGAGCAACAGATATCCGCCGAGAGTGAGTTTCTGGATGCAGAAGCTGCCTATCGCACCGCTGGTTTGGCGCTGAGCAATCTGAAGCAGAAACTGCTCAACCTTGGTCTGGCAGAAAACGAGATAACCGAAATCGAGAGCAAGCAGGACACTACAGCGGATATAAAAATACGGGCTCCATTTGATGGAACCCTGATCGAGCGCGCAGCCGTTGTTGGCGAAGCAATCGAGATGGGCCACACGCTCTTCACGATAGCCGATCTCTCGACCTACTGGCTTTCCCTGTCGATCCCATCGGATCACATCGACCAGGTCCGCTTAAACCGGAGCGTTGAAGCCCACTTCCCCGAACTGCCCGGCGCGACCTACACGGGACGCATTACCTGGGTGGATACTGCGGTGGATGCCCGCAGTCGTATGGTTCGTGCCCGCGCGCTGGTGGCGGAGCGGAGCGGGCGCATCAAGGCAGGGTTGTTCGGCGAAGCCCAAATCCTGACCGGCGATGCCCGGGGCTCGGCCATCGTGCAGCGCAAGGCAGTGCAACGCCACGAGGGCGGCGCATTCGTCTTTGTGCAAAATTCGCCCGACCTGTTTTCCCTGCGCCGCATTGCACTCGGCGAAGTCGACGGTGACGACATCCACGTCATCGCCGGTCTCGAGCCCAACGACATGGTGGTCACCGAGGGCAGTTTCATCGTTATGTCGGAATTCCTCAAGTCCCGGCTTGGGGCCGGATGCGTTGATGAATAACCCTTTCGCAAATCCCTGTTAAAGGAGCATCCCATGCTTGCCAAACTCGTAGACTTCTCCCTGAAGAATCGCCTGCTGATTCTTATGCTGTTCGTCATGGTCAGCGCTCTTGGACTCTTGAGGCTGAGCACGCTACCCGTGGACGCCTTCCCCGATACAACGCCCGTTCAGGTGCAAATCAACACAGTCGCGCCCGCATTGAATCCCGAAGAGATCGAGCAGCAAATCACTCTGCCTGTGGAGCTGTCCATCGGGGGCCTGCCGGGTTTAGTGAACGTGCGCTCCGTCTCCAAATTCGGTTTTTCTCAGGTTGTTGCCACCTTTGACGATACCACGCAGATCACCGACGCCCGCCAATATGTTTTTGAACGCAGCAACGCGGTGGAGTTGCCGGACGGTATTGAACGCCCGCAGTTGGGCCCTATCGCGACCGGGCTTGGTGAGATATTCCACTATGTCGTGCGCTCGGACAATCCGAACCGCACTCTGGAAGAGCTGCGAACGCTGCACGACTGGGTGATAAAGCCCGAGTTGCGAAAGGTGCCGGGGGTCGCGGAGGTCAATTCGTGGGGCGGCGAAGTCCGACAGTACCATGTGGTGATCTCGCCCGTGGCATTGTTGAAGTTCGACCTGACCCTCGATCAGGTGTTCGAAGCTCTTGAAAAGAACAACGCCAACGTTGGCGGCGGGCTGATCACCGCCGCCGGCGTTTCGCAAATGGTCCACGGCCTGGGTCGCGTGACCAGTATTGAGCAGATAGAGAACATCGTCGTCGCGTCCCACAGCGGCGGCCCCGTCTACATTCGTGATATAGCGGAGGAGGTGAAGATCGACCGCGAGATACGCCGCGGCGCCGTCACCGCGAACGGTGAAGGCGAAGTTGTCCTCGGGTTGGCCTTCATGCTCATGGGAGGGAATGCACAGGCGGTCACCGAGAATCTCAAAACCCAGTTAGACCAGGTCCGTCCTGCCCTCCCCTCAGATGTCATCATCGACGTCGTCTATGACCGCACGGAGTTGACCGACTCCGTAATCGGCACAGTAAAGCACAACCTCCTCATGGGCGCGGTTTTGGTGATTTTAGCGTTGTTTCTCCTTCTCGGGAACTTGCGGGCCGGTCTTCTTGTGGCCATAGTCATCCCACTGGCAATGATGTTCGCGGTGCTGGGCATGCACGAATTCGCCATCGCTGCGAGCTTGCTGAGCCTCGGCGCCCTCGATTTCGGGATCATCATCGACGGTTCGGTGGTGATGACTGAGGCAAACCTGCGCAATCTCACTCAACGTACTCGCCAGCTCGGTCGCCCTCTGAGCCCCGCCGAACGTCTGCAAACCATTGCCGAGTCGGCCCGGCAAGTCGCTCGCCCCATCGCCTTTGGCATCGGTATCATTCTCATCGTCTTTCTGCCGATACTCACGCTCGAAGGTATTGAAGGCAAAATGTTCAGGCCCATGGCATGGACCTTCATTTTTGCCCTGTTTGGTGCCCTGATGATCGCGCTGACCCTATCCCCGGTACTGAGTTACTACTTCCTTCCCCGCCGACCGAAACCGGCCGCAGGCATCGTCGAACGAGGGTTCCTGCGCATCTATTCCTTTGTCCTTTCCCGCGCAATGAAGGCTCGAAAAGTGGTACTAATGGTTGTCCTTGTCCTGTTGGCATTGACCGGCTGGCAGGCGACCCGACTGGGATCCGAATTCCTGCCGCGGCTAAGCGAGGGGGCGCTGGTGATCAATACCATTCGACTCGCTGGCATCTCCATCGAGGAGTCGACCGCCTACAACTCGCGCATCGAACAGTTACTGAAGAAAAACTTCCCCGATGAGGTGCGCCATATCTGGAGTAGGATCGGCACGGCCGAAGTCGCCACCGATCCGATGGGAACGGAACTAACCGACATCTTCATTTCTCTCAAGCCCCGCGATGAATGGACCCGCGCCGATAGCCAGGCTGAACTCGCGGCCGCCATGCAGGAAGAAGTGTCCGATCTGCCGGGACTCAACATGGTCTTCACCCAGCCCATCGAGATGCGCCTGAACGAGATGATATCCGGTATTCGGACCGATATAGGTATCAAAATCTATGGGGACGATTTTGAAGAACTCGTGCGAATCAGCGACGACGTCCAGAGCGTCCTGCTTGAGATTCCCGGTGCCTCGGACATTGCGGTAGATCAGCTCACCGGCCAGCCGACCCTACAGGTGCGCGTCGACCAGCAGGCCCTCGCACGAAACGGCGTATCGGCGCGGCATGTCTTGGAGTTTGTCGAGGCAGTCGGCGGGCGCACCGTCGGCGAGGTGTTCGAGGGACAGCGACAATTCGATCTGGTCGCCCGATTGCCGGACGAGCATCGCCGCGATCCCGATGTGCTCGCTGATATCATAATCCCCACCGAGTCGGGCCAGCATCTTCCGCTTCGCACGTTAGCGGCGGTCGAAACCACTGACGGATTCGCCACGATCAACCGCGAGTGGGGCCGCCGCTTGATTCGAGTCCAGTGCAACATAGCGGGGCGCGATGTCGCTTCTTTTATCGACGAGGCCAAGCAGCGCATTTCAGAGGAAGTGAGCATGCCGGACGGCTACGTCGTCGAGTGGGGTGGCCAGTTCGAGAATCTTGAGCGGGCCCAGCATCGCCTCATGCTGGTCGTGCCCGCCACCCTTCTGCTCGTATTTCTATTGCTGTTCTTCAGCATGAAGAATCTCCGCGACGTGCTGCTGATATACACCGGAATTCCATTCGCCCTTATCGGCGGAGTCTTTGCGCTGTGGCTGCGCGATATTCCCTTCAGCGTCAGCGCAGCCGTCGGCTTCATCGCCCTATCCGGCATCGCCGTGCTGAATGGGCAGATTCTAGTCGTCGCGATTCGCAGCTTCCTCAGCGAGGGCCAGGCGATGGGCGAGGCCGTGATAAACGCTGCACACCAGCGCCTCAAGCCGGTACTCGCCACGGCGGTTACCGATGCCGTGGGGTTCCTGCCTATGGCACTTTCCACAGGAGTGGGCGCGGAGGTCCAGCGCCCCCTCGCCACCGTAGTCATCGGCGGCGTGATCACCTCAACGATCCTCACGCTGCTCGTATTGCCGGTGCTTTACCAGTGGTTTACTGGTCGTGTGCATGCTGAATCGACACCAGTACATGACACGAAAGGTGTCATCAAATGACACAGAGTCAGGAATACAGGATAGAGGGAATGGACTGCGCCGAAGAGGTCGCAGCCCTGAAGAGCGCCCTCAAAGACGTTCCGGGCATAGCCGAATTGCGGTTTGACGTACTGAACGGAAAGATGACGGTTCTCTGCGCACCGACTGGGTGTGAGGCGGACGCCGTTGTCTCTGCGGTCGCTTCAACGGGAATGCGAGCCGTCCTCTGGAATTTCCGTGGCGACGAGGGCGATTCATCCTTCTGGCAGCGACGAGGGCGCAGCATCTTGACTGCCGCCAGCGGTCTCTTTACAACCGTCGGACTTGTCCTGCATGGGGTACTGCACGGGAGCCTGCTGCATGCTCTCGTCGGTGGTGGAAGCGAAAACCACATATTTCCCATCAGCGTGGCGCTGCTTTACGGCGCCGGGGTTGTGACGGGGGCATGGTTTGTTCTCCCCAAGGCCCTTTCCTCCGCGCGACGCCTGCGTCCTGACATGAACCTACTGATGACCGTTGCCGTCATCGGTGCCGTTGCGATTGGCGAATGGTTTGAGGCCGCAGCGGTAGCGTTTCTCTTCTCTCTATCCCTCGTTCTTGAATCCTGGAGCGTCGGACGCGCTCGGCATGCCATCAGCAAATTGATGGATCTTTCACCGACAACAGCCCGTTACATCTGCCCCAATGATGGGGACATCATGGAGAAGCCCGTAGAGGAAGTCCCGTTGGATGTCACCGTTCTGGTAAGGCCGGGTGAGAAGGTACCGCTTGATGGTATAGTGACAAAGGGTGAGACGAGCATCAACCAGGCCCCGATCACAGGGGAATCGGTCCCTGTCGGGAAGAGCGAAGGTGACGAGGTCTTCGCGGGTACGATCAACGAAGAAGGCGCTTTTGAGTTCAAGTGTACGAAGGTTGCGAGTGACTCCACGCTTGCTCGCATTATCCACATGGTCGAGGACGCGCAATCGCGGCGGGCAGCATCAGAGCAATGGGTTGAGAAGTTCGCACGGTACTACACCCCCGCCATGATGCTTCTTGCCCTCACCGTCGCGGTACTGCCGCCACTGTTCGGCGGCAGTTGGTCACAGTGGCTCTATCAGGCTCTTGTCATGCTCGTGATTGCGTGTCCGTGTGCGCTTGTCATATCCACACCCGTGAGTATCGTGGCCGGATTGGCATCGGCGGCCCGTGCGGGCGTACTCATCAAGGGCGGGGTCTTCCTGGAACTGCCTGCCAAACTCCGGGCTCTCGCTCTCGACAAGACCGGGACCCTCACCTACGGAACGCCAGAGGTCCAGAGCGTCCATGCTTTCAACGGCCATACGGAAGAGGAAGTGCTGTCGCGGGCAGCTTCGCTTGAGTCTGAAAGTGGACACCCCATTGCCCGCGCCATTCTGCGGGAAGCTGGGCGGCGCGGAATCGTCGCGCCCGGTGCAGATGGCCTGCGCGATATCCCGGGCAAAGGAACCGAAGCCCTGATTGACGGTAAGAGTTACTGGATCGGGAGCCTCCGTTTCATGCACGAGAAGGGCGCGGAGACACCCGATGTGCATGCGATGGCGATCGGTATTGAAGATGCCGCACATACACTCGTTGCCTTGGGTTCGGATTCCCACATTTGCGGTCTCATTGGCATCTCGGACCGTGTGCGTGAAGCGGCGGCAGTATCTGTGAAGGCCATGCAGCAAATTGGAGTCGAGCACATTGTGATGCTGACGGGCGACAATCGGGCGACCGCGGCGGCGGTGGCCGAAGCAACAGGCATCACGGAGTATCAGGCTGAGATGCTGCCGGAGGATAAGGTCGCCGCGGTCGAGACGTTGGTCGAGAAGTACGGGCACGTCGCGATGATTGGCGATGGCGTCAACGACGCTCCCGCGATGGCCGTCTCCTCTCTAGGCATCGCCATGGGCGCGGCGGGCACGGACGCGGCAATCGAGACCGCGGACATTGCCCTGATGTCCGACGACCTGTCGCGCATTCCCTGGCTGATCCATCATTCCCGGGCCGTGATGCGTATCATTCGTCAGAACATCGGCTTCGCCCTGGGCGTCAAAGCTCTCTTCATGGTTCTGGCCCTTGCTGGCGTGGCCACACTCTGGATGGCCATTGCCGCCGACATGGGCGCGTCCCTGCTGGTGATCG
>JAOZSS010000012.1:0-25275 GCA_029939545.1 Kiritimatiellia bacterium
CTTCAAACCGTTCAATTTTCATCATCTCATCCAAAAAACCTTTGAACCTTGAACCTCTGAACCTTTGAACCTTGAACCTCAACCGTGGCTATCACACAATATCCAAAGGAAAATTGTTCGACTCATTTACTCAAAGAATCAAGATTTAAGGAGCTATCCATGCCGCATATATGTTTATGTTCATTGATGTATGCGGATCCACTCTCGTACACCAACGTGCGCTGCCACAATCCTACCTTATCGGGGTCCGTTCAGTACATACCTGTCGACCCACGCCCTGAACGCGGCCCGGTAGGCCAGATCGTTGTCCATCCCGCCATCATTGTGGTCGCCGGCGAGCGTGATGAACTCCTTGGGGGCGTTGGCCACCTCGTAGAGGCGCTGGCCGTGGGTGAAAGGGATGGTGATGTCGTCGGGGCCGTGTGCGATCAGCACGGGGCATTGCACGGCGCGGATGGATGTCTCGTTGTCGTAGCGGTGCCGACTGAGGAGACGCACCGGCAGATATGGAAACATGCGCTGGCCCATATCCATCGTGGACGTGAAGCTCGACTCCAGCACCAGCAATCCAGGCGTGTGGCGTGTGGCCAGTGATACCGCCACCCCGCCTCCCAGCGAGCGGCCAAAGATGATGATCCGCTCGGGTGCAATGCCCAGTTCACCCGTGAGATAGTCCCATGCGGCATCCGAATCAAGGATGGTGCCCTTCTCGGTCGGCTTGCCCGTGCTGCGGCCATAGCCGTGGTAGTCAATGATCAGCACATTCAGTCCGAGATCGTGGAACGTCTGGATCGATCCCAATCGCCCCGCGATATTGCCGGCGTTGCCGTGGAAGAACAGGAGCACGGGTGCATCGGCTTCATTGGCAGCCGGCACATACCAGCCGGCAATCGTTTCGCCGTCGGCGGTTGAGAGTGACAGGTCGCGGAATGCCAGGTTGATGTTGGAGGGATCGAGATCGACCGTCTTCTCGGGATAGTAGATGTAGCCGGCCTGCCGGAAATAGACCAACAGCATCAGTCCGACATAGACGCCCAATGCTATCCGAATCACGGCTAACAGAAGATCCATCGCCTTTGACCTCTTTCTCAATCTTGTGGAACCACGTCGCAACATATGCGAAGTCCTCAACTACAGGGGCTGTTGCCCAAACAAGACTGTGCCCTCGCGGAGATGCCTCGACAAGCTCGGCATGACATTTCCTTAAGGAAATCAACCATCCCGAGTCTGTCATTCCGAGCGAAGTCGAGGAATCTCCACTGGAGCAACAGCCTCTACATACGAAACCCGATCTGCCCGCCCACGAGCAGCGAGAGAAAGCGTATCGAGCGTGGCGTGGTCATTGCTGTCAGCGACTCTAAGAACGCCAGCCTGTGTTGTCGAGTGATTCTTGAACGAATCAGGTGGCTCATCGGCTATGTCCCATCATAGACATGGGTTGATATGCCACTCTGACAGGTCGGGTCAGCATTGATGGCGTTGTAGTAGCACGAGGCTCCCGTCGGACACACTGGCCGGATACCACCCTTGATGTACTGCGAGATGGTATCCATGTACAGCGGGTTGCCGATGGTGCCCGGTCCATCATCGTTGCCCCACCTGTTCTCAAAAGCCGCCAGCTCCTTCGCGGCTGTCATCTGCCGGAGGTTGTTTATGCATGACACCCGGTGCGACTCCGCCCGGGCTTTCCTGAACGAGGGAATGGCTATCGCCGCAAGCAGACCGATGATGGAGACCACGATCATGATCTCCACCAGCGTGAAACCGCCGCAATGGTGTCCGTCTCCAACCACCTGTCGACCCCCCGTATCCATGCTCTAATCTAGCACGTTCGATGAAAACCTTCCGCAACTTTCTCGTCATCAGGAACCAACCGCCTGCACATGGTGGGCGAGGTTGGGTCGTGTCTCCACACCTGTCCACAGCAAGACGATCTTGATCTCCAATGCAGGAGTGCTATGCTACAGGCGATGGCCAGATATGAACAGCGCGGAAGGAGAACCAATGGCGAGTAGGTGTAGCAGTGGTGTACGGGCTCTCTTTATTTTGGCATGGGTCTGTTTGGGCGCAGGGTGTGCCAGTTACATGCAAGCCTATACGGGTGAGACAAGGGACGACACTCAAGTTGCCTTGCTTCGAGGCAGAACGTATGGAAGAGGGGCTCGTTTCAGAGAGTCCAACAACTGGAACGGAACGAGCTCGGCGGGAGGGACAGGGAAACTGTCCGTAGTCCGCATCGATGGTGAGAAAAGTGACAGGACCTCCTGGATTGAGCTGCTGGCGGGACGGCATGACGTTGAGTGGGCGTATGTCGATGCCGAACCAGGCCTCCAGCGAAAGACCGCAGGAAAGTGCTCTTTCGACGCACAGGCAGGACACATCTATAGCCTGTTCTTTGGAGAAGTCTTACGGAGCACGAAGGTGCTGGTGTCCGTCACCGACATTACCGACACGACCTACGCCGAGGATGGCCGCCAAGCCAGGGCCAAACACGTCAGCAAGCAGCAAGACACCTATTCAAGGCATTGAGGAAAGGCTTTCCCCCCTCCACCGCAGAAAAGGGCGTCAGGTGGCGTAAGGTGACGACACGATGTTCCTGGTGGCTGAGCTGGATGCAAGGTACAGGGGACGGTCAGCGTCATGCTTGCAACCGGTGGACTCAGCGACCACGATCGGCTGATGCGGCGTCACCATTGACAAGAGTGCGGGAGCGTACTACTTTGCAGATCTGATCTGCCTGTGCAGTTGTTGCCGGGTCCAGTCCCAAAACGGAGGCGTGTTCCATGACTAAGCAGAACGGTTATTCCCGTCGCGATTTTTTCAAGGGCGCCAGCGTATTGGCCGGAGCGGCAGCACTCGGCGGCATGGGTGCCCCGACCGTCGGCGCGGCCGCCGAGACGGCGGCCGATATTCCCCGGCGCAAGCTGGGCAAAACCGACCTGATGGTGTCCGCCGTATCACTCGGGTCCGGCGGCGACAACAGCGACATCAACGTGATCAAGTACGCCATCTCACAGGGCGTGAACTTTATTCACACGTCAACGGGATACAAGAAAGGCGTTGCCATCCAGAATGTTGCGGAGGCGATCAAGGGCCAGCGCGACAAGCTGGTTCTAGGCCTGAAAATCACCTGGGCGCCCGACAACGATACGGCACTGGATACGGCACTGGAGACGCTGGGCGTGGACAGCGTAGATATCGCCTTCTTCAACATTCACAAGGCGTCACAGGTGAGCGACCCCAAGTACCGGCTTGGAGCGGAACGCTGGATAAAGGCGGGCAAGTTCCGCTACGTCGGATTGACATCACACAAGGAGACCGCCGAATGCCTGAAAGCAGCACTGGACCAGGGCTTCTACAACGCCCTGATGCCGTCCTATAACATCAGCATGGAGGAGGAGTTTCTTCCCATCTTTGAACGAGCCGGGAAAGCGGGTGTCGGCGTGGTGTTGATGAAGTCCGGGCGAGGCCTGAATGGCGACGCCTACTATGACGCGGTCCCGCAGTACCTGGCCACACCGGGCATTACCACCATCTGCAAGGGCTACGGGTCGTTCCGCGATGTGCAGAAGGTGATCGAAGCTTCCCGGCAGCCGGCGGACGCCGAAGTCGGCAAACGCGTGCGTGAAGCCGCCGCCGTGACCATGACCGGTCACTGCATGATGTGCGGCACGTGTGACCGAGTCTGCCCCCAGGGCTTGCCCGTCGCCGACGTGGTACGCTGTTCCGACTACTACATGGAGCACGCCGAATATGTGGGCACCGCCTTCCTGACCTACGCGGAGTTGGCCGCTCGTCCGCAGGCCTCTATCTGCGGCGACTGCGACCGCTGCGAACGGGCCTGCCCCAATGGCGTGCCCGTGATGCATCATATCCGGCACGCCGAAACCATACTCGCGTAGACATGGGGAGTTCCGCATGGTTCAACGCCGACTGCTTTTGACCGCCGGCTGGCTCCTGCCACCTCTGCTCGTCGTGCTGTTCATCTTGAAGGGTCAACACTATGACCCGGCCTTCTTCGAGCCGCCACAGGCGCGGGGTGACGTCTTGCCCGTCCCTGCATCGATCGATCACTGGCGGCTCGAAGGCGGAAAGCTGTTCTCGGCCGCACGTATGTTCGAGAAGATTAACGGCAAGGCCGATTACTACCTGCAGTACGATGCCGTCGAACTCTGCAGCGGAGAGTGGATGGCTGACGATCAGCGCTGGGATATGTATCTCTACCGCTTCAAGAACGCCGAGGGCGCGCGCTATGCGTTCAGTGGCGAACGCCCGGGCACCCCCAGCGACATTGAAGGATTGAAGGGGTACCGGGTTCCTGGCCAAGTCGCCGTCTTGGCCGGCGCGTTCTATCTTCAGCTCAATGCGCACAAGATAGACGCCGACACCGCCCCTGCTGAGGCGCTGGCAAGCAAGCTTGTCTCGAACCTGGGTGCCTCCCCCACGGCTGAAGACAGCACGCCGGTCCAGTCCCTGGCTTCTCTGGCAGGCGACGCAATGATCCCGGACACGGAAGGGCTGCTGCCCGAGGGCGCCTTCGGCTTCTCCGTGCTCAACGAGGTCAAGACGGTTCGGGTTTCGTTGTCCGGTGCGGAAGCCGTATGGTTTAAGGCACCGGGTGACGCCAAGACAGTGGCGGCCTACGCCGAAGAGTTGAAGCACTATGGAGGCGAGCAGCTATTTGAAAGGGACAGCGCAATCGGCGGGCTCATGTTCTCGTCGTGGGAGATTACCGGTGAGATGGACGGGGCACTCTGGGGCGTGCATGCGGCACCATCACGCGAGGCGCTGATGGCACACTGGAACGCGCTCCGCACCGCATTGGAAGGGGTCCGGCCATGAGCGCAGGTAAGCCCAACCGTCGTGAATTCATCAAGCGCATGAGTGCGGCGGCCGGAGTGGCGGCCGGCTCCGGCGTGCTGGCGGCCACGTTCCATAACCGTAACCTCGTACCAACGGGTGAAGAGGCCCAGGCGATCCCGTCGTACGCCGTTCCCGGTACGGAAGGTATGCTGGCCGTCGCCGAGGGGACCGATCATGCCCTGGCCGTGCGCGCGGCACTAGAGGAACTCGGCGGAATGCAGCGCTTCGTCAAGGCGTACGATCGGGTGCTCATCAAGGCCAACTGTGCATTTGATCGACCACACCATTTCGGTGCCACCAGCTCCCCCACCGTGACCGGTGAGATCGTGCGCCAGTGCGTGGGGCTTGGCGCACAGGTGCGCGTAACCGACAACCCAATCAATGACCCGGAAGGCTGTTTCGTGAAGTCCGGGATCATGGAGGCCGTTCAGTCAGCAGGCGCAGAGGTATGGCTTCCCTCCCCCGCGCTCTTCGGTCGCGTCAAGGTGGGCACACTGCGTATCCCTGAGTGGGAAGCGCTCTACCGTCCGCTCATCTGGGCCGACAAGCTGATCGGCATCCCGACCGTGAAGACCCACAACCTGTGCGGGGTCTCGCTGACGATGAAGAACTGGTACGGCCTGCTCGGCGGCGGCCGCAACCGACTGCACCAGGCCATCGACGACGTCATTGCCGACCTCGGACAGTTCATCCGCCCCACACTGGTGGTGTTGGACGGCTCGCGCCTGCTGGTGGCGAACGGCCCGACGGGTGGGAGTCCCTCCGATGTGAGGCCCGGCCACGTGGTAGCCGCAGGAACAGACCAGGTAGCGCTCGACAGCTTCGGCGCCGAACTGCTCGGGTTTACTCCGACGGATATCGCGTATATCGTCAAGGCTGCGCAGCTTGGTCTTGGTGAGATCGACCGGGGCAACCTGCGCCTGTTCAGGAAAGTGAGGGCCGCCTGATGAGAGCCCTGCGCCGTTTCTACCAAGTCTTCTTCCTTGCTCTCTTCATTGCGGCTTTTGCGCTGACCGCACAGGGACGACTGAAGGGATACCCGGTCACCGTGTTCCTGGACAGTTCCGCGCTCAACGCCGTCGGCACACTGCTGTCCGCCCGCAGCATTGCGTATACGATGTGGATCGGGCTGCTCATCCTGGCGCTCACCCCATTCCTTGGACGCTTCTTCTGTGGCTGGATTTGTCCACTGGGAACCCTTTTCCATTTGGCGTCCAGCCTGCTTCGTCCGCGCAAGATGGCAGCACGCATCAGACAGAACCTGCATAGTCCGACCCAGCTCGCCAAGTATCTCATCTTGATCGCCCTGCTCACAGCGGCCGCATTCGGGTTCATGCAGGTTGGGCTGTTCGACCCGATTGCGCTCCTGACGCGAACCGCCACCGCGCTGGCCTCGCCCGGCATGCGGGCGGGTTGGTTGTTGATTGGAGTCTTTGCCGTGCTGCTCCTGCTCAACGCCTGGCGGCCACGCTTCTGGTGCCGCTATGTCTGCCCGCTAGGAGCGTTGCTTGGAGCGACGTCCAAACTGATGCCGGGCGGAATAGTCCGAAACCAAGAGACCTGCACCAACTGTGGACTCTGCAACCGTGACTGCATCGGGGCGTGCAGCCCGGACACGTGTACGCGCATGCCGGAGTGTTTTGTTTGCTGGAACTGCATTGAAGACTGTCCGGAGAAAGCCTTGAGCTGGAAATGGCTGCCGGAGCGCCAACAGGTTGACATGCAGACGGGTCTATCGCGACGTGCTTTCCTCGGCGCGGCAACCGGCGGGGTCGCGACCGCTGCCGCCCTGCACACGCAGGCCGTTGAGGGGTATCCCGCACGCATCCGGCCTCCCGGAGCATTGGCCGAACCCGACTTCCTGGATCGATGTCTGAAGTGTGGGGAGTGCATGAAGGTCTGCCCGACCGGTGTGCTGCGCCCCGCCATGTCCGAAGCGGGCGTGTCGGGTTTGTGGACGCCGGTGATGGACATGGAGCGCGGGTATTGCGAATACAACTGCACGCTCTGCGGACAGGTCTGTCCCTCGGGCGCCATACAGCGGCTCACGATTGAGGAGAAGATCGAGCGGCCCGTCAAGACGGGCACGGCGTTCGTTGACCGTTCGCGCTGCCTGCCGTGGTCGTTCGACCGCAACTGCCTGGTTTGCGAAGAGGTTTGTCCGGTCTCACCTAAAGCCATCCACACAGACACAGTCGCAGTGGAGATCGACGGCAAACAGACAGTGCTTAACCCTCCACGCGTTAACCCGGAACACTGCATCGGCTGCGGCATCTGTCAGCACGAGTGTCCGGTGAATGACCTCGCGGCCATCCGCATTACCGCCGCAGGCGAATCCCGCGCCCCCGGTGGCAGCTTTTTCCTGCGCTGAGCTTACAGCGCCAACGATTCTGCCTCATGTGTAGGGCCGCCGACGCGTGGCGCTGGCCGCACACGGTGCGGCCCTACACGGCAAGCACCGCGTGTCTATGCGCCTACGCAGTCTTGGCTTCTGGCTTGACGGTTATCATCTCCCTGCAGCGCATGGGAATGTAAGTCGCCAGACGTCGATCAACGAACCGCGGGGCGATACGAGCGAAGCGCTCGCCTCCTGCCGTCATCCCCTCCCCAACGAACGGCTGCGCGTAGCGGATGAAGTCGTCGGTGACGTCGATGCCGTCGTCAGTGATCCAGGCGGCAGGCAGAGGGCGGAACGAGTTGGCAATTTTCTCCAACGGCGCATGGCCGTATTCAGCGCGATACGTGTCGCCCGCTGCACGCACGATTGTGGCCATGAACCCGGTCCCCTGCTCCATCGCCACCTCAACCGCGTGACGGCCAACGGCAAGGGCTTCGTCGCGGTCGACCGGCGACTGGTGGGCCGACATGGAACGCTGCAAGACGCCCGGCACCTGCCAGGTGGCCTGCCCGCGTGCGGCAAGTCCATGGTCGTTGAGATAGCCGGCCACCACCTGCGCCGCACAGGTTTTGCTGGCGCCGTACTCGATGTGCCCGAACCCGTCGTGGGCTTCGCCGAGCTCACCCACATCGAATCCTTCACTCACAACCACGATGCAGCGGGCCGTGGCACGGAGCTGTCGGTTAACGTTCTCATGCAGCGACTCGAGCGTATGGTGCGCCTCGGCCATGTAGATCTGGAGTGGCATCTCGCGCGACGGGTCGGCCAGCCGGGCGGCGGCGGGGATAAATCCCGCCTTGCGTCCCATTGCCTGCAATACGGAGACGCACTCTGAGGGACACATCCCCCGGTTCTCCTCGTTCGTGTCACGAATGATGCCGGCCCAGTAGCGCGCGGTGCTGCCGTAGCCGGGGGTGTGATCGAGAAACTTGAAGTCGGGATCGCCGACATCATTGTCTATGGTTTTCGGCACGCCTGTGCAGCTCACATCGAGTCCCTTCGCATGGGCCAGGTCGGATACCTTGTGAGCGGTGTCCATCGAATCGTTGCCACCGATATAGAAGAAATAGCCAATATCGTGAGCGCGGAACACCTCGATGATGCGGTCGAAGTCCTCGTCCTGCTCCGACGTGAGCTTGTAGCGGCAGGTCCCGATCGCACCCGAAGCAGGGGTGTGCTTGAGGAGGGCAATCTCCTCCGGATCCTGAGCGTAGAGATCAATCAGCTCCTCGTTGAGTACGCCCTCAATACCGTGCCAGGCGGCATAGAGCGTCTGAATGCGGCCCGGATAGGCGCGGCATCCTTCGATGACGCCCTGCAGCGAAGCGTTAATGACCGGTGACGGGCCGCCTGACTGGGCTACCAATGCGTTCATACCTATCGACTCCGGTAACTGACCTGTGCTTCGGAAACCTTGCCCCGGGCATCGGGAACAACACCTTCCTGTGCAAGCAGGGCTCGTTTCATATCAACACCACCGCCGTAGGAGCCCACTGTGAGGTCGGCCCGTATGACACGATGGCAGGGGATCATCAGCGGAAAAGGGTTGGTCGCCATCGCATTGCCCACCGCCCGGGCACCGCCGGGTCTATCCAGATGCGCGGCGATCCCCCCGTACGTCGCCACGTGTCCCTGAACTATGTTGTGTGTCGCACGAAGGACGCGCTGATGAAACGGCCCGCACCGGTCCAGCGCCAAGAGGTCGAGCGCGAACTCGACATCCGCGCCATCGAGAAACGCAGCGATGCGGGCCGCCACTTCGTCGATCTCATGACAGGAGACTTCGGATGCGTCGGGATAGAGCTCTGCCGCCCTGCGCGAGGCAGATCGCGCGTCCGTGGTAAGCAACGCCTGCACGAGCATCGGCCCGTCCCCACCGCCGGTCCAGGCGAGTACAACGGGGCCGAAGGGGGCCGGGTCTATGGTCTTCACTTTCATGTCAGAACCGCAGCATACCCCACGTCCTCCTGTGACCTCAACGCCTTATAATAGCTGTTTTCCGTTGACAAGGCTCGTGCTTTACCGCTTTAATCCGCCCTTTTCTGATCAAACACGGGAGTCACAATGTCGAAGAAATCACGCAAATTCAAAACCGATGTCCAGCAACTTCTGGATCTGGTGACCCACTCACTTTATTCCAAGAAGGAGATCTTCCTGCGCGAACTGATCTCCAACGCGTCCGACGCCATCGATCGCGTCCAATTCGAGGCCCTGACCAACAAGAAGCTTCTCGGCAAGAAGGAACAGGAGTGGAAGATCAAGATCACGGCGGACAAGAATGCCGGAACCCTCACCATCAGCGACAACGGCATCGGCATGACCGTTGAAGAGGTGGAAACCAACATCGGCACGATCGCCAACTCCGGAACCCGTCGCTTTCTCGAAGAGCTGCAGAAGAACAAGAAGACCGCCAACGCCGAGTTCATCGGCCAATTCGGTGTCGGGTTCTATGCCTCGTTCATGGTGGCCGACAAGGTCACCGTAGTGACCAAGCGTGCCGGCTCGGATGAGTCCGCCGTACGCTGGGTCTCCGCCGGAACCGGCTCCTACACGATGGAAGATGCCGACAAGGAAGAGCGCGGTACCGACGTTACGCTTCATCTGCGCGACGACATGAAAACCTTCATCGCTGAGCACGAGATTCGCCGCATCGTGCGCGAATACTCCGACTACATCAGCTACCCCGTGGTCATGGACATCACCCGTACCGCCAAGGGCGAGAACGAGGGCGATGAAGAGGTCACCACGACCGAAGAAGAGACGCTCAACTCAATGAAGGCGATCTGGAAGAAGACGCCGTCCGAGGTATCGGAAGAGGAGTACACCGAGTTCTATAAGCATGTCGGTCACGATTACACCGATCCGCTTAAGGTCATCCACTATCGCGCCGAAGGCACGGCCGAGTTCCAGGCGCTGCTCTACATCCCCTCGCAGGCGCCGACGGACCTCTTCTGGCCGGACGCCAAACGCGGCCTGCACCTCTACGTGAAGAACGTCTTCATCAACGACGACTGCGAAGCGCTACTCCCCTCCTACCTGCGCTTCCTC
This sequence comes from Kiritimatiellia bacterium, assembly GCA_029939545.1. Taxonomy (GTDB): domain Bacteria; phylum Verrucomicrobiota; class Kiritimatiellia; order UBA8416; family JABMPJ01; genus JABMPJ01. The sequence goes on from JAOZSS010000012.1 coordinate 10,310, forward strand.
AAGGGCGTGGTCGACAGCAGCGACCTGCCGCTCAACGTTTCACGTGAAGTACTGCAGGACGACGTGGTGATTCGCCGCATCCGTAAGAGCCTCGTGACGCGTGTCCTCAAGGAGCTGGCCGAGCTCAAGGAGCGCACGCCCGAGAACTTCCTGACCTTCTACGAGCAGTTTGGAACGGTGATCAAAGAGGGTGTACACCAGGACTTCGAGAACTACGACAAGCTCAAGGAGCTCCTCCTGTTTGCCTCGTCCACAAGTGAGGAGGGCAAACCCGTTTCCCTGAAGGACTACGTCGACCGCATGCCGGAAGGCCAGAAGGAGATTTACTACCTCACCGCCGTCAGCCTGGCACAGGCCACGCATTCGCCTCATCTCGAAGCGCTGAAGGACAAGGACTACGAGGTCCTCTTCTTCGTCGATGCCATCGACGAGTGGGTGGCCCAGCGACTGACCGAATATGACGGCAAGAAGCTCAAGGCCATCGATCGCGGCGATATCGATATCCACAGCGACGAAGAGAAGGCTGAGAAAGAAGAGGCGCTCAAGAGCGAGTCGGAGACATACAAGCCGATGATCGAGCTCATCCAGAAACATCTGGACGCGGAGATCAAGGAGGTCAAGCTCTCCACCCGCCTGACCGACTCCGCCTGCTGTCTCGTGGCGGACGAGATGGGCATGAACGCCAACATGGAACGAATCATGAAGGCGATGAACCAGGATGTCCCGCCCGTGAAGCGAATCCTCGAACTGAATCCGAACCACCCGCTCATGCCGAAGTTACTCGCCGAAGTCGAGAAAGATGCCGCAAGCAGTATCCTGACCGACTATGCCGACCTGCTCTACAACCAGGCGCTCCTGACCGAAGGTTCTGCCATCAAGGATCCGGCCCACTTCGGTCAGCTCGTCAGCAAGCTGATGATGGAAGGGCTGGGGTAGGCGGAAGGCGGAAAGTCCCGTATCCTGCCCCCTGCGACCTCGCGTCGCAGGTGCATGCGATCTCCGTTTCCTGCGACACAAGGTCACAGGGAAACCGAGAACCGCAGAACGCCTCTGTCGCCAATAAGCTCCCGGCACACCTATTTACCTTGCAAAGACCGTCAGACATGCTAAATGTACAGGCATGTTAACAATGCCTAAGCAGCTTGAGTATGCATTGATGGTACTGGGGGAGATGCATGCGGGGGCGCCGGGTGAGCTTTTTGCGGCCCGCGCGCTGTGCGACAAGCTTGATATTCCATTTGATGTCGTTTCCAAGGCGCTCCAGCGCATGAAACATGCGGAAATTGTCAGGTCGGTGCAGGGAAAGTATGGCGGATACCAAGTGATTCGCGACTTGGGACGTCTGCAGCTCAGTGAATTGGCAGAGGTGGTTGTCGGCCCGAATGCGATCGCCGCGTGCCTCGTTCCCGGCCAGACGTGTAGCCGATCCCCTTCCTGTACCATCCGACAGGCCGTACGGCGACTCGACCAGCGTTTTCAGGAACTCCTGGCCGATACCACCGTCCTTGACTTGATCGGATAGCCCCCTACCTGCCTCAAGCTTGGAAACCGAAACAGGGATCATCCTTTCTCCTTGTCCTGGGCTCCTCTTCCACGCCATCATGCGGTGTATGGCAACATTTGAGTTGAGGGCACAACATGGCGCGCAGGCCGCCGCACCCACCGGGTGGGCGGGACTTGAGACTCATGACCTTCTCCGAAACGCGCAATGGTTCACGCGCATCCGCTGGGCGATTATCGCGGCGCTTGCCTTTGCCTGTACAATGCAGGCGGCTGGACCGGGCCTCTTTAGACTGGTCGGTGTGCAGCTACCGGTATTTCCACTATCCACAATGGCGCTCGGACTGGCCGCCACGAATCTGCTTCATATTCTACTCCTGAAACGGTGCACCGAGACCACTCCTCGCCACATGCTGTTCGGGAATCTCTGGCTCCAGATTCTGCTCGATCTTGCGGCATTGACCGTTCTCGTCCACCTGTCAGGAAGCCTCACGACGTTCGTCAGCCTGGCCTATCTCTTCCACATCGTTCTGGCCTGCATCTTCTTCTCCCTGCCCTACAGCCTCCTGGTGACCCTGTTGAGCGGTCTGCTTTTCCTCTCGGTCGTTGCCATGGAATTGACGGGAGTCCTTTCTCCACGCAGCATGCTCATTAATGCCCCCTCTTGCCCGATCAACATGGTGGCCTCCATGCTCCACGCCCTCTCGGCCATCGTGTTCTGGCTGGCGGTCTGGTACCTGGTCGCCTTCATTGCGCAGCAGCTACGCAAACGGGACCGCCAACTGGCCGAAGCCAACCACCAGCTAACTCTCGCCGAGGAGAAGCACAACCGGCAGGTGCTACGCATCACGCACGACCTGAAAGCGCCTTTCTCCGGCATTGAGAGCAACACGTTGCTGCTTCGGACGGTGCACTGGGATCAGCTTTCGGGGCCGGTTCGAGACATCATCGAGCGCATTGAAACGCGCTCGGCGGCCCTGCGGGAGCGCATTAAGGACATCCTGACACTGGGCGCGATCAAGTCTGAGGAACAGGCGAATGGCATCAGCATCGAACGGATTGACGTTCCTGTCCTCGTGGCTGGTGTAGTCAAGGACGTCAAGGATAAGGCCGAGCACCGGGGCATCACGATCGTCACGACCGGAAACGAGGGCTCTGTCTACAGCTCTACTGAACGTCTGAATACACTTTTGGGCAACCTGGTGGCTAACGCCATCTTCTACTCGCATGACGACGGCACCGTGACCATCACCATCACCGTCGATAGTGACCGGACCGTGACCGTATCCGTCGCGGACCAGGGGATCGGGATCCGTGAGGAGGCCCTGCCGCATATCTTCGACGAGTATTACCGCACGCGCGAAGCGGCCCAGCACAACAAGATGTCCACCGGCTTGGGCCTGGCCATCGTTAAGCGCATTGCCGACAATCTCGAAATCAGCATCCGCGTGCACAGCCAACTCGGCCACGGCACAACATTCGACGTGGTGATCCCGCGCCGGACAACCCACACAGACCCCGCCACCGCACGCCATTAAACCCTATTTCTCTGCGTTCTTTGCATTCTTTTGCGGCTAATTCTCCCCTGCTTCCAAAAGTGCTTTCGCTTCCTCAGTTGACCTCGTAAGATAGCGGTCTTGTGAGTAAGAAAAAGCCCTTCGTTCACCTTCATCTGCATACCGCGTTCAGCCTCCTCGACGGGGCCTGTCGCGTGAAGCCCCTCATGGACGCCGTGGCCGAGAAGGACATGCCTGCGGTCGCCATCACCGATCATGGCGTCATGTACGGCTGCATCGATTTCTTCAAGGCCGCCCGCGACAAGGGCATCAAGCCGATCATCGGCTGCGAATTCTACATCACCCCCGGCAGCCGTCATGACCGGCGAATCGAGGGCCAGAAGGTCCAGAACCACCACCTCGTCCTTCTGGCCAGGAATATGGTGGGCTACCACAACCTGGTACGACTCTGCACGACGGCCCACATGGAAGGGTTCTATTACAAGCCGCGTATCGACATGGAGATCCTCTCCAAGTGGAACGAGGGACTCATCGGACTCAGTGCCTGTCTCAAGGGCGAGGTCACCTCGCGGCTGGCCGAAGAGGATCTGGCCGGTGCCATTGCCAAGGCCAACGCCTATGCCGACATCCTCGGACGCGATAATTTCTACATCGAGATCCAGGATCACGGCATTCCCGAGCAACGCGTGGCCAACAAGCTCATGTCCGAGCTATCCTCCCAGACCGGCCTCCCGCTGGTCGCAACCAACGACGTCCACTACCTGCAGAAGTCCGATGCCGCAGCGCACGAAGTGCTGCTCTGCCTACAGACCCAAACCGTCCTGAGCGACCCCAAGCACATGCGCTATCGCACTGACGAGTTCTACCTCAAGAGCCGCGAAGAGATGGAGGTGATCTTCCGAGACTACCCCGGCGCGGTTGACATCACCAACGAGATTGCCGACCGGTGCAACGTAGAGTTCGAGTTCGGCAAGTTGCACTTTCCCTCCTACGACGCTACCGAGGGGCTGGCCCACCGTGACTATCTTATCAAACTCGGACAGGAGGGCATTGCACGCCTTTACGATGTGGCCGATCCGGACAACCCGAAGACAGACGCCGAGAAGGAGATCATGGACCGGTTCGATCATGAGATCGCCGTGATCGAGAAAACCGGCTTTGTGAACTACTTCCTCGTCGTGTGGGACTTCATGAACTATGCGCGCCAACAGGATATTCCAGTCGGGCCCGGTCGTGGCTCGGGTGGCGGCAGCATCGTGGCCTATGCGCTCGGCATCACGACGATCGATCCCCTGCGCTATGAGCTGATTTTCGAGCGTTTTCTCAACCCGGAACGCGTGTCGCCGCCCGACTTCGACATCGATTTCTGCCAGGCCCGCCGCGGCGAGGTGATCGAGTATGTAAAGGACAAGTATGGCCGCGACAGTGTCGCGCAGATCATCACGTTCGGCTCGCTTGGCGCCAAGTCCGTCATCCGCGACGTCGGCCGCGTCCTGGAGATCCCTTACGGCCGCTGTGACCAGCTTTCCAAGATGATCCCTGACGACCCCAAGATGACGCTCCAGAAAGCCCTGGAGGAGAATCCGGACTTCAAGCGCGCCTACAACACTGATGAGGACTGCAAGCGCATCCTTGACTATGGATTTGTGCTCGAAGGGCTCTACCGCAACGCCGGCACCCATGCGGCGGGCGTCGTCATCGGCGAGAAGCCGCTCATCGAGATTATCCCGCTCTCACGAGACAAAGACAAAGAGCCTGTAACCCAGTACACCATGGAGCCTCTTGGTGAGATCGGGCTGCTTAAGATGGACTTCCTGGGGCTTAAGACCCTCACCGTTCTCAAGGAGGCCTGCGTGCTGATCAAGGAAATCCACGGTGTCGATATCGACCTCGAGGAGATCCCCTTCGACAACCAGCCGACCTACGATCTCCTGAACCGCGGCGACACGGTAGGCGTATTCCAGCTCGAATCCGGCGGTATGCGCGACCTCGTTCGCCGAATCGGGGTGGATAGAATTGAAGATGTCATGGCCTTGATCGCCCTCTACAGACCCGGCCCCATGAACATGCTTCCCGACTTTGTGGACCGTAAGACCGGAAAAGCCAAGCCGCACTATGACCACCCGCTGCTGGAAACGATTCTGAAGGAAACGTACGGCGTCATGGTCTACCAGGAGCAGGTGCAGAAAGCCGCCAACGTGCTGGCGGGTTATTCACTGGGTGAAGCCGATATTCTGCGCAAAGCCATGGGCAAAAAAAAGCAGTCAGTCATGGAAGAACAGCGCCAGAAGTTCGTGGCAGGCTGCAAGACCACCAACCAGATCGACAGCAAACGAGCAGGCGGCATTTTCGACACCATGGCAAAATTCGCGGGGTACGGATTCAACAAGGCACACACCGCCGGTTACGCCATCATCTCCTACCAGACAGCGTACCTGAAAGCCAACTACCCGGCCGAGTTCATGGCGGCCCTGATCTCCAGCGAGATCGGAAACTTCGACAAGCTTCCCGTCTTTATCAACGAGGCCATCGCCATGGATCTCGATATTCTCCCGCCCGATGTCAACGCCAGTCGACCGCGCTTCATGCCCGCGGGCAAGACGATCCGCTTCGGACTGGCCGGGATCAAGAACGTCGGCACCGGTGCATCCCAGGCTATCGTCGACGAGCGCATCGCCAATGGCCCCTACAGCGGAATGATCGATCTCTGCTCAAGGGTGGACAGTTCATTGCTCAACAAGAAAGCCCTCGAGAGCCTGGTCCGCGCCGGAGGCATGGACTGTTTTGAGATGCACCGGGCCCGCATCTTCAACGGGATCGACTTCGCGACGACCCGCGCCGCCTCGGCCCTGCGCGACAAGCGGTCCGGCCAGGGCAACCTGTTCGACATGCTGGACACGACCGAGTCCGACGTCGCATCGGACGAGCTGCCCGAGTGCGATCCGTGGCACGAGAGCGAGCTGCTCGCCGGCGAGCGCGAGCTGCTGGGCATCTACATGAGCGGCCATCCCCTCACCCAGTACGCGCCCATTCTGAACCGCTACCAGACGATGGGTATCGGCGACATGGGCACTTCTGACGACCATGCACAGGCCCGTATCGGCGGCATCATCTCAACCGTGACAAGGCGTGTCACCAAGGCCACCAAGGAGGCCATGGCCATTCTCCTGCTGGAGGACCTGGACGGATACACCGAGGTACTCGTCTTTCCGGAAGCCTTTCAGAAGTACGGCGTCCACGTCCACGAAGACGCCGCCGTGCTCGTATGCGGCGAGGTATCGCGGCGGGAAGATGTGCCGAAACTCATCGCCTACGAGATCTATCCCCTTGCCGATGCCCCGCGCTATTTCGCCACCAAGCTGAGCATCCATCTCCCCGTGTCACACATGGAAGAGAAGCTGCCGCGTATTCGCGAGCTCATCAAGACACATCCGGGCGAAACGCCGGTCATTATCTGCCTGCAGTTTGCCGGAGGCGAGAAGGTGTTCATGGACACCGACCCCACCTTCAAGGTGCTGCCCGAGGAATCGCTGGTGCACGAGCTACAGCAGGAAATTGGCGAAGACAGCGTCTACGTCGCCATCAACCCCAAGCCCTGCCTGCGCGAACGCAACGGCAAGAACGGCCGGGGACGATGGGGTGGAGGCCGCTAGAGAGGAGGACGGAAGTCAGATGCTGCCCCTCTGACGTCTCGCGGGCGGAATTTCCGACCTCTGACCTCTGATCTCCGACCTCTATCTCCCCTCCATCCACTCACGGATGTCGTCATCGATCGGTGTGACGCGTGTGATACGGCAGGTGCCGGCGGGGATCGTCCGGCTGCCGATCTCTACGGTTTCGGTAAGCTCGATCGTGTCACCGGCCTTTTTGCCGTGGAGGAGCTCCGCCACGCCGCTGCCGGAGCCCACGATGCCCAGCGCTTCATCCCTATCCCACTCACCCAGGATGCAGAGACGCTGCTCTTCGCCATCGCCCCCGGCGATCCAGACACAGGTGGCCATGCCGACTACCTCAGCCGGGGCATTCTTGAAGTCGCTGGCGATCACGGTGGAAAGATCCGCTTCCAGCTCGCCCTTACGCCGCATCAGAAGTCCCTGGCGATCCTTGGCTGACTGGTATTCGAAGTTCTCGCGCAGGTCACCGTAGCTGATTGCCACGCCGATCTCCTTGCTGTTCTCGGGGATATCGACCTCGACAACCTTCTTCAGTGTCGCCTGCCGTTCGCGGAAGCTACGCCATGAGGTTAAACGTGCCCGTACGGGCTCCTCACCCTCGTCGTCGTTCGCCGCTTCGGTTATCCGTTTCAGCTCAGGGTAGGTCTTCAGAACGCGCGCGAGTACGCTGCGGCTCTCAGTCGGATCCCAGTTCGTGGCTGCGGTCACGCGCCGCGTGAAGCCTTCGCGTGCCAGCTCGCTGACCGATGCCAGGAGGCTGTCCAACCACGCCTGCTGCTCGAACAGGCCGCGCAACAGGTTCTGCGCCCGCAGGGCATGGGCGCTGCACGGCGAGTCGAACACACGCACGCAACGGAAGAGCAGGTCCTCACGGGTAACAGGCTGGTTCTGGTCCACGAAGTCCAGGTTGCGGCACAACCAGCAGACGGTGATGGCCGCCACGCTATCGGCATCGAAGATCTCGCGGAACCGCGCGCCAGCGCTCGCCGCACGCCCCTGCTCAACGAGGTAAGGCACCACTTCGTCCAACAGGCGAATCGACAGCACATCCAGCATGTCAACCAGCCGGGAAGCAAAGTCATCGCCGAACTGTGTGGCCAACAGGCTGACGAAGGGCTTCAGCTCACGTACCGGCAGCGCATCCACTGTGGCGACAAAACGATCCCGCTCCAGCATGCGGCTGAGCATGGCATGCATCGTCTCACCGGGAGCGCCGTCCGTTGCCCCGAGCCGATCGGCGGCCGTACAGGCAGCAGCAGCCACCTGGGGCGCGCGCAGCTCGGTACCGAGCGCGGCGAAAGAGAGGCGATCAGCAAGGATCTGACGGGCGGCTTCGTCCAAGTCCGACGTATCGGACGCCGCTTCCAGTTCATACACCCGTTCCAGGATAGTCTCGCAATCGCGCTCCACCTTCAACAGCTCAAACCAGGCGCTGTCGTACTGCTTCGCGGATGCGAGGAGACGAATGTTCTCAGTACGCTTGACCGGAATCTCAACCAGGTCATCGTTCTTGAGCCCGCGGCGTGCGCCATCCCAGAATGGCTTCCATTGGGCAGTATCCACAATCCCGTCTTCGAGAATCTCGCGGAGGAGCGGGGCCGGCATATCACCATAGCTCCGGAGCACCATGCGTACGATCTCGGCGGGCTCCTCCTTGATGCGGCGGGCAAGTTCCTCGGGGTCGCGATGCCGTAACGTGAGGATGTGGTCCTCGGAGAGCAGCGTCAGGGCTTCGGCGGCATAGCCATAGGTCATGGAGTGTTGTGGCTTGCCTTCGAAATCGATGATGATCTTCATGTAGAAGTCGTCGCACTTCTTGACGACCCCGAAGCCCCACGTCTTATCGAGCACCAGCGCACCGGGCTGTAGCCCCAGCAGAAGATTGATCCTGCCCATGCAAACGGTGACGTCGTCGCTGCCGTCAAACCCGGCGCTGGCAACAATCTCCTTGTCGCTGCGGTTGCGGAAGACCGACTTCACCGCCTTGTGGCAAAGCCGCTTGAAATCGCGATCACCGGTACGCCAGCCCATCTCGGCGGTCATTAGAACCGCCATGTTGTCGCGGTCACGCCGCTGCACCAGCGTCTCCTCCAGCAGCTCAGCCCACTCATTGGCCAGCGTCTTCTGGTTACTCTCGCCCCGTGCGACCAACACCGACACGAGCTCGTCGAATGGCAGCGGATCCGCCTCCAGTCCTTCAAGAAACCACTCCTCCTGCGCCCCTGCTTCCATCGTGTCCCATTCCGGCGGTAAACCCATAATCAAAACCTCCTATTAACCCAAAACAGCCGCACAGTGTGCCATACCTGAGAAAATGGTTCAAGAGCGGCAAAGATGCGGCTATACTACGGTCTATGAATACGATTGCCATCCGAACAGAAGGACGAACCCACTTTGTGGACATTACCGAACAGGTAGCTGGCGCCGCGCAAGAGCTCAGAATAGAGAACGGTGTCATTACAGTTTTCGTCCCTCACACCACAGCCGGGGTGACGGTCAACGAAAATGCTGATCCTGATGTGACGGCTGACATGGAGTTGGTGCTCGATCGCATCGTGCCTTGGACGGGTGGTTACGCGCATTGCGAAGGCAACACGGCCGCCCACGTTAAGGCCTCGATGATGGGCTCGTCCTGCCAGGTCATTGTCGAAAACGGCCGCCTCGCGCTTGGCACGTGGCAGGCGATCTACTTCTGCGAATTCGATGGTCCACGGTCACGCAACGTGTGGATCTCTGCCGTGCCGGGGTGACCGCCTCGCAACTAAGTGTGGATTAGACCTATTTAGAGATGGCCCGCCATGTCTCCGCCTGCTAGGCTACCCACAAAAGGACGACAACAGGGTGAAGCACTCACATAAACTTGGTCTATTCGATGTCTTTTGCACGGCCACCGGTGCCATGATCAGTTCGGGATTGTTCATTCTTCCGGGGCTGGCCCATGCCGAGGCGGGGCCGGCGGTGGTGCTATCTTACCTCCTGGGTGGCCTGCTGGCCCTGACCGGCTTGCTGAGTCAGTCCGAACTGGTCTCCGCGATGCCGAAGACGGGAGGCACCTACTACTACGTCACGCGCAGCATGGGCGCGGCGATGGGTACAGTGAACGGACTGATTACGTGGTTCTCGCTCTCGCTGAAGAGCGCGTTCGCGCTGGTCGGTATGGCCGCCTTCACCGGGGTGCTAGCGCAGCACCTTGATAGCCGCATCGTCGCACTGGTCCTCTGCCTTTTCTTCGTGGGGCTCAACATCTTCGGCATTGAGGGCGCGGCCCGAGTCCAACGCTGGTTGGTGGTTGGACTGCTTGCCATTCTCGGTCTCTACATCGTGCGAGGCATGTCTGCCGTGGATGTTGCAAACTTCGAGCCCTTCGCGCCGCATGGACTGATGCCCGTCCTGTCGACGGCCGGTCTTGTTTTCATTTCCTTCGGTGGCTTGGTCAAAGTCGCGGCGATCGCGGAGGAGGTCAAACGTCCGGCACGAACCGTACCGCTGGGGATGATGCTCTCGTTGAGCGTGGTATCGATCCTCTACTTCCTCGTGGTCTTCGTGACATCCGGGGCGCTAGGCAGCGAGAAGCTTGATGTGTCGCTGACGCCTATTACCGACGGGGCGCGTGTCTTCCTCGGCACGCCCGGGGTGATCCTGCTCAGCATCGCAGCGATCCTGGCCTTCATTTCCACGGCCAATGCCGGCATCATGTCGGCCTCGCGCTATCCGGTGGCCCTTTCCCGGGACCGACTCTTGCCCGCGGTCTTCGGCCAGATCAACAGCCGGTTCCGCACGCCGCACGTGTCGCTGATCTTTACCGGCGGGTTCATGATCATCGCCCTCTTCCTGAAGCTCACCATCCTGATCAAAGTCGCCTCGAGCGTCCTGATCCTGACCTTCCTCTTCTCCTGTCTCTCGGTCATCATTATGCGCGAGAGTCGGCTACAGAACTATCGACCCCAGTTTCGTTCACCGCTCTACCCATGGATGCAGATTGTCGGCATTGTGGGGTGCCTGCTGCTCCTGGTTGGAATGGGCGCACCAGCCTTGCTGGCCAGTGCTGTGCTGATTGCCGCCGGCTTCTTCTCGTACTGGTTCTACGGACGCGTTCGCTCCACCCGCGAGTACGCCCTGCTCCACCTTATTGAGCGCCTGACATCGAAGGATCTCACCGAGCATCTTCTCGAGTCGGAACTGAAAGAGGTCATTCGCGAGCGCGACCATATTTCGACCGACCGGTTCGATCACATCATCGAGGAGTGTCCCATTCTCGACATCGACCATCACATAACGCTGGACGATTTCTTCCAGAAGGTTGCCGAGACGCTGTCGCCACGCATCAACACGTCGCAGGAGGACATTGTGCGCCTGTTGCACGAGCGAGAGAGAGAGACGAGTACCGTGATCGCCTCCGGCCTCGCCATCCCTCACCTTGTCCTGGAGGGCGAGCACAAATTCGACATCCTGCTGGCGCGATGCAAGCCAGGCATCTCGTGGTCGGGAGACGTGCCCGAGGTACACGCGGTCTTCGTCCTGGCCGGGACAAAGGATGAACGGAACTTCCACCTGCGCGCGCTGGCGGCTATCGCCCAGATTGCGCAGCCGCTTCACTTCTACAAGCGCTGGATCCAAGCGCGTAGCGAGGAAGGCCTGCGTGACGTGGTGCTGCTGGGGCAGCGGCAACGGTTGTAGGGGCTTCGCCCATGACAAAGAAACCATCCAAAACAGAGATGAGCCGGGTTTGTGTGCAATGCGGCGCGCGTTGCTGTCGCTACATCGCGACGGAGATTGATACGCCCACCTGCAAGAAGGACTATGACCACATCCGCTGGTACCTGATGCACGGAAACATTCATGTGTTCGTGGATCACGAGGGGGACTGGTGCCTCGAAGTGGAGAGCTCCTGCGAGCACCTGGCCCCGGACGGGAGCTGCACGAACTACAGCAATCGACCCAAAATATGCCGCCAATACGGCGCCGATCACCAGACCTGCGAATATCTCGCCGAGGACGCCCCCTACGAATTCCGCTTCTCAACCGCCGACGAATACGAAGCCTGGCTGGACAAGAAGAAAGTCAAGTGGCGTTGGAAGAAGTAGTAGAAGAAGTAGAAGAAGTACGAACAGCCGAACATTCGAACAGCCGAACTACGAAGTGAGGGGATATGGGCACAATCCGGAGCACCGATAGCAATGCAGGGGCACCAGATTTGAAAGTCCGCTTGGTCTCATATGCAGCGAGAATCTTGCGGCTGGCCAAGGCGATTCCCAAGACGCCGGAAGGTCTCCACATTATAGGACAGATCGCGAGAAGCAGAACATCACCTGCTCCAAACTACGCGGAAGCGCAGGACGCTGAATCAGGTGCAGACTTCATCCATAAGCTCAAGGTTGTTCTCAAGGAGCTTCGAGAAACCGAGGTGTGGTTGCTGATTATCGTGGAATCCAAACTGCTCAAGAAGGCGGCCGTCCAGCCACTGATCAGCGAGACGAACGAATTGATCGCAATCTTCGTTACATCAGTCAAGACTGCCCGCAAGAAGAACCGATAGTCTGCCGTGTTGCCCTTCGTAGTTCGGCTGTTCGAATGTTCGGCTGTTCGTCCTTCCCCTACCCCGGCTGTTCGTGCTTCTCAAAGCGCCGGAGGCGCAAAGAAGTTGAGGTAGGCCTGCCACCAGTCCTGGCCCCAGAAGATCCAGATGACGGCGGCCACGGCCAGGTAGGGGCCATAGGGAATGCGGCTCTGCATGCGCCTGCCGCCGACCAGCACGAGCGAGATCCCTACGATCGAGCCGACCAGGGACGATCCCACGATCGTGAACAGGACACCTTGCCAGCCCGTGAAGGCTCCGATCGCACCGATGAGCTTCACATCGCCAAAACCCATGGCCGGTTTGCGAAATATAGCCGACCCCAGTTTCCCGACCGACCAGAGCATACCGAATCCGAAGACCAGACCCACTGCGGACCACATCACAGATTCGAGCACGGTATCGACGCCATGCATGGCAGGTACGAGCGCACTGAGGATGACCCCCGCCACCATGCCACCGATGCTGACGCTGTCAGGGATGATCATGTGCTCAAAATCGACGAAGGTTGCCAGGACCAGCCCGGATACATAAAGCCAGAGCACGGGAACCAGTCCGACACTGACAGTCGGTGCCACACCCAGTGGCCGCGGGCCCAGGGTCACGTTGTACTTGAACCAGACAAGAAGAAAGAGGACCGCCACCAACAGTTCGACCAGAACATAGCGCGGCGTAATGCGGGCCTTGCAGAACCGGCATCGGCCAAGGAGCATGATATAGCTGAAGATCGGGATATTCAGGTACCAGGGAATCAACTGGCTGCAATGCGGGCAGTGCGAGCGTGGCTTGACCACCGACTCGTCACGCGGAATGCGATAAATACAGACGTTCAGGAAGCTCCCCGTTGCCGCCCCCCACAGGAACGACAGCACCGTAAAAAATGGATACCAAGGGAAGTCTTCTGTAAACAGCATGCTCGCGTCCTCGCCCTACTCTCACACCCACACACTCACACACGCCCCCTACGCTCCGTACACGCGCGCTTCAAGCGCTTCACGCATGCGATCCACTGGCGGTGTCTTGCCGGTCCAGATCTCAAACGACCGCACCCCCTGGTGCAGCAACATCCCCAGCCCGTTAGCGACCTTGGCGCCCGCTTCGCGGGCCACGGTCATCAGGCCGGTTTGCGGGTACATGTATATAAGATCCAACAGCATCTGTCCCGCCCCGAACGCTTCGGCGCCGAGCAGCGGCTCATCCGTGGGCTTCATACCCACCGGCGTTGCCTGCACCAGCAACTCGGCTTCGCGGGCAGATCGGGTCCATGCCTCCGGCGATGCTTCGACGCACTGGATGTCGAGCGACGCATCGACGGCCACCAGCTCTTCCGCAAGGCGTGTCACTCGTTCGGCGTCCAGGTCGGTCAGGGTCAACCGACCCGCCCCGTGACGCGCACAGGTGAGCGCAACGGCCCGCCCTGCCCCACCACAGCCAAGCATCATAACCGGCTTGCCGGTCACATCGCAGCCAAACGCTTCGTCCACGGCACGCAGAAAGCCGACGCCATCCGTGTTGTGACCGCGCAACCCCTCCGGCGTGAACTCCACCGTGTTCACCGCACCCAGCAGCGACGCCGTGTCGGCGAGGTCGGCGATACCGCGGAATGCCACCTCCTTGAGCGGCACCGTGAGATTTACGCCCCGGAAGCCCATATCGGCCATCGCCGGCAGCGTGCTCATCAGCCGCTCCGGGGCCACGTCAAACGCCAGGTAGATGGCATCCATCTCCAATGCCTGCAGCGCCATGTTGTGCATAACGGGCGAGAGGGTGTGTCCGATGGGATGACCCAGCACGGCGAACGGTTGCGTATGTCCGGACAGGTTCATGATGATGAGTTCCTGGTTCTGAGTTCTGAGTTGTGGGTTATGGATTGTGTTCCGCCACCTTCGGCGAGACCTCGCGGTTCGACAGCAAACGATTCACGCAGGACAGGTAGGCCTTGGCACTGGCTTCCACGATATCCGTGCTGGCCGCCTTGGCGCTCACGGTCTCTTCGTCGAAGGCCACGCGCAGGCTCACTTCACCCATGGCGTCCTTGCCAACCGTCACCGCCTGCAACGAGTAGTCCATCAGCCGGCCCGACACTTCCGTCATCCGGTCGATCGCCTTGCACGCGGCGTCAACGGGTCCGTCGCCACAGGCTGCTTCCTGCAGAATCTCGTCGCCCTTACGCAGCCTCACAGTAGCAGTCGGGATCGTGCTGCTCCCGGCCGTCACCTGCATGCACTCCAGCGTGTAGACGTTGGCGACATCGCTCAGCTGCTCGCTGGCAATCAACAGCAGGTCATCATCATAGATCACCTTCTTCTTGTCCGCCAGCTCGACAAACCGCTCATACACCTTGACCAGCTCCCCGGCATCCAACGTGATCCCCATCCGGCTCAGGGCCTGCTTCAGCCCATTCTTACCCGACAGCTTGCTCAGGACCAGGTCCGTACCGTCATGGCATCCCACGGTGGCAGGATCGATAATCTCGTAGGTCGCGCGCTCCTTGATCACGCCGTCCTGATGCACGCCGGACGAGTGGGCAAACGCGTTGATGCCCACGATGGACTTGTTGCGCTGTACCGGCATACCGGTCAGACGACTGACCAGGCGGCTCACCGGCACCAGGCGTTCCGGCCTGATGTTCGTCCACAGCGGCCCGTACACGTCTTCACGCGTGTGAATCGCCATCACGATTTCTTCCAGCGCGGCGTT
>JAOZSS010000012.1:25285-28681 GCA_029939545.1 Kiritimatiellia bacterium
GGCAGCGCCGCCGAAGTCTACGCTGCGCTGGGGATCGTACATTCCACCTGGCGCGCCCCGGCCTGCAGCGAGGCCAATGAGTTGGCCACGCCCATACCCAGGTCGTTATGGCAGTGCACACTGATCACGGCGTCGTTGATATTCGGGACCGACTCGAACAGCGCCCCGATCAGGTGGCTGAACTCGTCCGGCATCGTGTACCCGACCGTATCGGGGACATTGATCGTCGTGGCGCCCGCATCGATCGCGGCCTCCACCACTTGGGCCAGGAAGTCGGGCTCCGTGCGCGAAGCATCCTCCGGGCTGAACTCCACGTCATCCACGAAAGACTTTGCATACTTCACGGAGGCGACCGCCTGCTTGATGATCTCTGCGCGCGCCTTGCGCAGTTTGAACTTGCGATGGATCGCCGACGTGGCCAGGAAGACATGGATACGCGGCTTCTTCGCAGGCATCACGGCTTCCGCGCAGCGTGCAATGTCCGCCTCGACGCAACGAGCCAGGCCCGCAATCGTCGGACCCTTGATGGTTTCCGCAATCTCGTGCACCGCACGAAAGTCGCCCGGCGATGCAATCGGGAACCCTGCCTCGATAATGTCCACGCCCATCTGGGCCAGCTGGTGTGCGATCTCGACCTTCTCGCGATGGTCCAGACTCGCGCCCGGCGACTGCTCGCCGTCACGCAGGGTGGTGTCGAAAACCAACACCCTGTCTTTCTTCTTCCCTTTTGTCGCTGTCATCAATCCCTCTCTTGCGCGTCTTCTCGTCGCGCGGTCAAATCGGTGACTTCGATTACATCGACCAGCTTGTAGAGCTGCTTCGTCACCTGTTCCAACACGTGATCGTCGCCCGGCACCGTCATCGTCATGCGCGAAAGCGTCGGGTCATCCGTGGGACCCACGTTAAGGGTTTCAATGTTGTATCCACGCCCGGAGATCAGTCCCACGATACGGGCCAGGACACCAGGCTGATTCTCAACCAGTAATGTAATAAAATGCTTCATATCAGTATCTTTCTCCTATCCCATTCCCCATGCACAATTCCACCCCACCCTACCCAGAGCGGAGGCCAAGGGGTAGGGTCCGAAGGCCTTGATCGTGGTATCTCACGATCACCAGCCAAGGACCCTACCCCTTGGCCGGAGCGTCACGCCATGGAACAGATCATCTCATCCAGCGACGCCCCCGGCGGCACCATGGGATAGACGTTCTCTTCTTCTTTAACGATGTACTCGACCACCACGGGTGCCTTCGTGCTGAAGGCTTTCTCCAAGGTCGGCACCACGTCCTCCTTCTTTGTCACCCTCAGACCCACCGCACCATAGGCCTCGGCCATCTTCACGAAGTCCGGCAGGAACTCCCGGCGAGAGGAATCCGGGATCTTCTCGTTGGCCGGGCGGCCCCGCTGTTTCAGAACGGTAGCCGAATATTCCTTATCGTAAAACATCTCCTGCCACTGGCGCACCATGCCCAGATGTCCGTTATTCAAGATCATTACGTTTACGTTCCATCCGTGTTCCACAGCCACCACCAGCTCCTGGAAGCACATCTGGATCCCGCCATCCCCCGCAAGCACCACCACGTTCTTCTCCGGAAACGCCGCCTGCGCACCGATAGCCGCCGGCAATCCGTATCCCATGGTTCCCAGACCCCCTGACGACAGAAACGTGCGCGGCCGGGTGTACTTGAAGAAGTGGGTCGCCCACATCTGGTGCTGGCCAACATCCGTCACGATCAGGGCCTCACCACCACTGACCTTGTAGACCATCTCTATGACGTACTGCGGCAACACTTCATCCGTGCTCTCATCATAGGCCAACGGGAACTGCGCCTGTAGCTCATCCAAGTGATCGTTCCATGCACGGCGCTCACGCGCCTCAACCTGATCGATCAACGCCGCCAGAACATCCTTCACATGACCGACAACCGGATAATCAACCGGGACGCTCTTATCGATCGACGTTGGATCGATGTCAATATGTGCCTTCTTCGCCTTCGGGGCAAACTCCGAGATCTTGCCGGTCACGCGATCGTCGAAGCGAGCCCCGACCGAGATCAGCAGATCGCACTCACCCACCGCGCGATTGGCCGTGACCGTGCCATGCATGCCCAGCATCCGCAGGGCCAGTGAATCCGTTTCAGGGAATCCGCCCAGTCCCATCAGCGTGGTCGTAACAGGCAAGTTGGCCTTGCGCGCCAGCGCCGTCAGCTCGACGGCGGCATTGCCGGCGATGATGCCGCCGCCCGTGTAGAGGAGCGGTCGCTCGGCCGCATTGATCGCAGCAGCCAGATCCTTGACCTGATCCGGGATAAACCCGGAGACCGGCCGGTATCCGGCCAGGTTGACCGTGGTGCAGGCCGGTGCCGTAGTCTCAGCACGCTGAACATCCTTAGGGATATCGATCAGAACCGGCCCCGGCTTACCTGTTGAGGCAACATGGAAGGCCTCCGCTATGATGCGCGGCAGATCATCTGCACTGTGAACCAGATAGTTGTGCTTGGTCACGGCACGGGTGATGCCGGTGGTATCTGCCTCCTGGAAGGCGTCGTTGCCAATCATGTGCGACGGGACCTGGCCGCTGATGCAAACCATCGGGATTCCATCCATGTATGCGGTTGCCAAGCCGGTGACCGCGTTAGTCGCGCCCGGACCCGACGTCACGAGGCAGACCCCGACCTTACCGGTGGCGCGTGCGTAGCCATCGGCCATATGCGTGGCACCCTGCTCATGCCGCGCCAGAACAAACTCCATGTCCTCGGCGTGGTAGAGCTTGCTGAACATGTCCAGCACCGCCCCACCCGGCAGCCCAAAAATAATCTCCGTCCCCGCCTGTCGCAGGCCCTCAATGACGCAATCCGCGCCTGTTCTCGATTTCGTTGTCATCCCTCTTTCCTTCCATAAAAAAACCCACCGTGGTTCATCCCGGTGGGTGTCTCGCTGGTTGAAGTTGACTTCCTAGTGGAAGCGACCTCCCATCGTGACACGCACCGGCACAAGGCGCAGTACGAGCACCCGAAGCAGAACTACCACAGCTACGGTGCCCACGGTCACAATGGGTTGTATCGAATTCATCAACGCTATTAAACCGCTAAGTGTACATATTTGTCAACGAGACAATTTCCGATTGGGGGCATCTCAAGAACCATTGCGTCTGATTATGGCGTTCCGGGATCTGGAACCTCTACCGAGATACGGTAGATGGTACCGGTGCCTCCGTGGTGAGCGGGATCGTTTACGGTCTGTATGTGGCCGCTGCCGGAGAACGTAGCGATGTCGGACCAGTCGTTCGAGTTGAGCAGATCAGAGCTGTATTGCAGTTTGTAGGAGACGTCGCTCTCAGAGGGTGTAACCGGTCTTCCGCTCCTGCTCAAGAAAGGAATAATCCAGGAAAAGGGG
>JAOZSS010000088.1 GCA_029939545.1 Kiritimatiellia bacterium
TCTCTAGTCATGTCAGCCCAATTTGATCTAGTCTCACCGTTCTCGCCAACCGGCGATCAGCCGGCGGCGATAGATGCGCTGTGTCGTGCTTATGAATCGGGGGAGCGGTTTGCCGTGCTGGAAGGGGTGACGGGCTCCGGCAAGACCTTCACCATGGCCAACGTGATCGCCCGTCTCGGGCGGCCCACGCTCGTGGTCTCGCACAACAAAACCCTCGCGGCCCAACTCTATGGGGAGCTAAAGGAGTTCTTTCCTAACAATGCGGTCGAGTTCTTCATCAGCTACTACGACTACTACCAACCCGAAGCCTACATCCCGCAGACCGATACGTTCATCGAGAAGGACGCTTCGATCAACAAGGAGATCGAGCGACTCCGCCTCTCGGCCACCAACTCGCTGATCGGACGCGACGATGTGATCATCGTGGCGTCGGTATCCTGCATCTATGGCCTCGGCTCACCCGAGGACTACGCAGGAATGTTGGTGCAGGTGGAAGAGGGTGGGGCGGTCGAGCGTGATGCCGTGCTGGAGAAGCTGGTGGAGATCCAGTACACCCGCAATGATTTCGAGCCGTCCCCGGGCTCATTCCGCGTGCGGGGCGATACGGTCGATATCTTCCCCTCCTATGCCCAGGTGGGCATCCGCCTCGACTTCTTCGGCGACGAGGTGGAGGCCATCTGGCAGATCGATCCCCTTACCGGGAACAAGGAACACCGCCTGACACGGGCAGTCATTTCGCCTGCGAAGCACTTCGTGATGGCGGAAGAGAAAATGGTGTCGGCCATCAAACTTATCAAGGCCGAGCTGCGCGAGCGGGTGGCCTGGTTTGAGTCGCAGGGCAAGTTGCTGGAAGCCCAACGCATCCAACAGCGCACCCTGTTCGATATCGAGATGCTGACCGAGATCGGGTATTGCTCCGGGATCGAGAACTTCTCACGCCATTTCAGCGGCCACGATGCCGGCCATCCGCCGGATTGCCTGCTCGACTACTTTCCCGACGATTTCTTCACGATCATCGACGAATCACACGTGACGCTTCCGCAACTCCGTGCCATGTACAACGGCGACCAGTCGCGCAAGGGCACATTGGTCGAGCACGGGTTCCGGCTTCCGTCGGCCAGGGACAACCGGCCGCTTTCCTTCGATGAGTTCATGGAGCATGTAGGCCCCGTGATGTTTGCGACCGCTACGCCGGGGGCGTACGAACGGGAGGTGGCACCTGACGCGGTGATCCAGGTTATCCGCCCTACCGGCTTGCTTGATCCCCCTGTCACGGTGCGTCCGCTTGATGGCCAGATCGACGACCTGATGGAGGAGGTCCGCTCACACGCCGAACGCGAGGAGCGCACGCTCGTGACCACGCTCACCAAGCGGACCGCCGAGGATCTGGCGGCTTACCTGCGCGAAGCGGGGCTGCGGGTTGAGTACCTGCATTCCGATATCACCGCGCTGGATCGTGTGGAGATCCTCTCGCGGCTGCGGCAGGGCGACTTCGACTGCCTGGTGGGAATCAACCTTCTGCGCGAAGGGCTGGACCTGCCCGAGGTGGCGCTGGTGGCGATTCTGGACGCCGACAAGGAAGGCTTCCTTCGCTCAGAGACCGCCCTGATCCAGGTGGCGGGTCGCACGGCACGTCACGTGGACGGCAAAGTCATCCTGTATGCCGACCGCATTACCAATTCCATGCAGCGAATGATGGATGTCACGTCCGCGCGTCGCGAACGCCAATTGGTCTATAACCTGGAGCACAACATTACCCCGGCCGGCATTCAGAAGGCCATCAACTACGGCACTATCCTGCGCGAACGCAGCCACGATATCGAGAAGATGGTTGTGAAGGAAGATGGTGTGGAATACGACGTCTACAAGGCCGTCGAAGAACTCGAGCGCGAGATGCTCGAAGCTGCCGAAGCGCTCGAATATGAACGCGCCGCCATCCTCAGAGACGAGATCCGTGAGCTGAAACGCGAGCAGGAAGGGAACTGACGTAAGCGTTAAGCTTAGCGATACGTGCTGTCGGCGCGCGTCGGGAGCGTCCAGTTGGCACAACTGGACGTACTTGGTAGGGCCAGTTGTGCCAACTGGCCCCTCTCAGGTGCCGGTATTCTTCAATATACTGAGGCCCATTTGACACAGACGCCAAGCTTAACGGTTACGGACTGACTGCGGATACTTGTCGTCTGCGGGCAGTCTTCTTCTCTGGCACGCTCCCGTCCGGCTCCAGCCACTCGTGGGTGACGGCCCAGGCGGTGAAGTGTTTCTTCAGTTCGTCCCAGCCGCAGCCGTAACCCTCGGTGTCCGTGTTCTCGAAGTCGTCCATGATGCGGTTGACGATGCCCTGTACGGACTGGCGGGAGCGCATGATCGAGAGCCAGGTCTTGGCGATACGTACAATATGCAGCTCGTCCGCGTAGGCGGAGGCGTGGTCGTAGGTCGCAATCAAAGCAAAGGCTTGTTTTCGGGCCGCGTCAGATGTCATGCTGGTCTCTTGTTGACTGGATGGATAGTGTGGGCTACCCCTAACGTAGTCAAGGATGGGATCAGAATATGCATTTGAGCGTGTTTGAAGCCGGAATGCTGGTCTGTTTCGGGATCAGTTGGCCCCTGTCGATCATTAAGTCCTTGCGCACAAAGATGGTCGATGGCAAGAGTCCCATCTTCATGTCCATTGTGGCCTTGGGCTACGTGTTCGGGATGGTTCACAAAGTCATCTACAGCTTTGATCAGGTATTCCTGCTCTACGTGTTCAACTTTGTAATGGTGTCAATCGACCTGTTCCTTTACCGGAAATATAGGACCAGAACCACCTGACTGGGAGAATGGCCACCACCGGGCTTGTCCCGGTGGAGCCGATGATTGCTGAGGAGGGATACACATGAATGTCTCAACCATAGCCAATTACCTCGCCAAAGCACTCAAGATCGACGAGTTTCAGGACAGCTCACATAACGGGCTGCAGGTGGCGAACTCGGGGCGTGTGAAAAAGATCTGTTGCGGAGTGGATGCGTCGCTGGAGTTCTTTGAGCAGGCCAACGCGCATGGCGCCGACATGGTGATCTGTCACCATGGTATCAGCTGGGGCGATTCCCTCTCCCGGATCACCGGACTGAACTACCAGCGTCTGTCGACGCTGCTCAAGTACGACATGGCACTCTACGCCTGCCACCTCCCGCTGGATGCCCACCCGACGCTTGGCAACAATGCGCAGATCTGTCGTACATTAGGGTTGAAGAAACTCAAACCGTTCGGGATGTACAACGGCAAGCTGATTGGCTTTGAAGGTATGCTTCCCAAGCCGCGTCGGTTCACCACCTTTGAGCGCATGGTGTCCGAGCGAATCGGCCAGCCGCTGCACGCGTGGGATTGCGGAAAGAAGACGGTTCAGCGCATTGCGGTCGTCTCCGGCGGTGCCGCCGGCGAGATCGCCGAGGCGGGCGAAAAAGGGATCGACGTGTACGTGTCAGGCGAGCAGTCCCTGGCCGCCTACAACCTCGCACGGGAGTATGGCATCAACGCGATCTTCGCCGGCCACTACGCCACCGAGCGTTTCGGCGTTCAGGCGGTTGGTGAACGCCTGAAGAAACGTTTTGGTGTGGAGGTGGAGTTCCTGGATATGAGGATCATGGTGTAGGTTTGGTATTTCTGCCGCGAAGGACATGAAGGGCACGAAGATGGACGGGAACAGGATGCGGTTTCCTGCTAAGGCACTTTCTGTGCTTTTCCTGCTCTCTGTTTTCTGCTTGCTTTGGTCAGTTTGGACAGGGTCAGACCTAGAAACTAGAAAATGCGACATCGGAGTGTCTTCGACTCGAAGTCGAGGCCAAGCGTCCCATCTTCTAGTTTCTAGGTCTGACCATTTTCCGGACGAGTTCGCTCCGCCGCCTGCCTCGGAGACCGACGTTGTCGCACTCGCCGAAAGCCCTGCGGCCGGACTCCCCGACGCGATTCCTGGCGAGCAGGTGTTGATGTTCTACGACGACTCACACCTCCGCGCGTTCCTGGAGATTGCCGACGAAGAAGGGCTCGAAATGGTGGGCCGGATCGATGGCCTGCGTGCTGTCCGTGTGCGCGTGAGGGACGAGGCGCGCCTGCGCCGGGCCCTGTCCCGTGCTCCGACGCCGATTGCCCACGGCCCCAACCTCTACGTACGGCGTCCGGAGCCGCCCGAGCCACCAGAGGGGGTCTCATACAGCGCATTCGGCAGTTCGGGGCCCGACTGGCTCGGGGTGGCCGCAGACCGCAGCGAGTGGGGGGCGGGGATTACAGTGGCGGTGCTGGACACCGCCGTGATGCCTGAACACACGCATGGGAATGTTGAAATTATCGACCTCTTAAACGAGCCGGATGGCGATGCGCCGGCGCGGCATGGGACGGCGGTGGCGTCGATCATTGCCGGCGGAGAGAAGGTGCCGGGCGTGGCGCCGGGGGCGGACCTGCTGGCCGTACGCGTGATGAGTGACAGTGGCGTTGGCAACACGTTCACGCTGGCGCAGGGGGTGATTGACGCCGTGGATCGGGGTGCGCGCGTGATCAACATATCGGTTGGATCTGTAGGCGACGCACCGGTGCTCGGCCAGGCTATTGCCCATGCTCAGCAACACGGCGCCGTCGTTGTCGCAGCGGCCGGCAACAGTGGCCAGGATGGCATCCTTTATCCGGCCCGCTACGCGGGCGTGCTGGCGGTTGGTGCGGTGGATGCGGATGGTCGCCAGATGTATTTCTCGAATCGGGGTGACCAACTGGACCTTGTAGCGCCGGGCCTGGGCGTGACGGCGGCGGGGATCGATGGCGAAGCCGTCGCGTTCAGCGGCACATCCGCAGCCACCCCGTTCGTGGCCGGGGCCGTGGCGGGGGTCTGGTCTGAATCGCCGGAACTCGACGGTGCCGAAGTGGCGGCGCTCCTCACGCGCTACGCGGACGATGCGGGCGCTCCCGGCCGCGATACACGCTATGGGGCGGGTGGGCTGAATGTCGGCCGTGTGCTTGAACGGAATACGCCGGGACTAGTGGACATGGTCTTGGCACGTCCTCACGTTGAACCGCACCCCGTCTACGATGACGAGCTGATTGTCGTGTTGTTTGGCCAGAATCGGGGGACAGAGGCGTTGGAGCGCGTAAGTCTGACCGCCGATGTGGACGGCGCGCCGGTCGACCTTGCCTTCTACGATGTGGGGGTAGGAGCTATCGTGCAGCACACCGTCCGACTCACCCGCGCGGGAGTGGGCGAGCGCACTATATCCATTGAGCAGGACCTCAGCGTGATGGGCGACGAAGACCGCACCCCACACAACAACCGGATGATATCAACGCTAACGCTTCACTGAACAAACGAACAGCCGAACAAACGAACTACGAAGGGAAACTCGACAGAGGCCGATCGATCAGAACACCGTGGTATGGGCCGCAAGGCTTGCCTGAGCCGCAAGAGACATGCCTCCGGTCGGGATCGGGTTCGTTCGTCATTCGCAGCTCGGCTGTTCGTCCTTCTACTTCTCCCACGGCGGCGTGGCGGGCAGTAGCGCTTCGAACGTCTTGATCAGTTTTCGCTCATAGTCACCCGCGTAGGCACCGCCGACGAAGGTGTTGAAAGCCTCATCGTAGAGTCGTTTCCACGACTCCGGCTCGTGGGTGGGGTTGATTGGGAAGAAGAATGCGTCGTTGGCCTTGGCGGCTTGGCAGTCGCCGGGCGCGTCGCCGATCATCAGGATATGCGTTGGCGGATAGCGATCGCGTGTGGCCATGGCGATGTGTTCGGCTTTAGTGCCGAGCTCCTGCCCGGCGATAAAGGCGACCGAGTCCATCATCTCGTTCGTCTCCCATTCACGAACCAGCGCCTCGATCGGGGTCTGTGAGACCACGATGATGTCGGCTTGGGTTCCCATCTTATAGAGGCATTCGCGGACCCATTTGAAAGGGGGAACATGCTGCACGACCGCTTCCACCTGCCGGTTTACGGCATGACTCCAGTCCAGGACCCTGGTCAGATCAGGATCGCCGGTGGCGGCGACCCTGGCTTCGAGGGCCGGATTTCCGAGCTGGGTCTCTTCCTCGATCCATCGGCGTAGCCCATCCATCGGCGGCACCGTGACGCCCGCCGTCTGCACGCCGGGGCGCCCACGCAGCATGTCGAGGGTCTGTAGCAGTGCGGGGAAACGATTGCTGCCACGCGATTTGGAGTAGAGGTTCACGAACTCGGCGGTTTCGCGGAGCAGGGGTTCGACGGGAACCAGGTCCCATATTTCGGCAATCAATCCGTGGAAACACTGCTTCTGCTTGATCTCCATGGTGTCGAAGACACACCCATCCGAATCGACACCGACGAAGAAATCGTGTTGCGGGGTGAAACTGACGAGGGCTTCTTTCGTGAAAGTGGTTGAACTCATTTGAATCTTCTATCAAGAAACTCCACCCTCGACAACACAATCTGTTTTGCTACCTTTTCCCTCATTGGCAACGGTCCGCGGGGGACTGATCCCATGGTGTGGACGCAGATGCAGGCGAGGGTAGATCAGTGGATAAAGAGTTATTCAGTGAGCAGGTGCAGGTGGAACGGAAGCTCTTTTCTTTTGAGCTCAGGGAGAATCCCCGTGGGCGCTTCCTGCGTGTAACCGAGGATGTAGGAGGGCACCGGGATACCATCATCATTCCGGTAGTCGGCCTGGAGGCTGTCTGTGAGGTCATTGCTCGGGCCAACACCGCGAGTAACGTTGTCGGTTCCGCCGAGGTTGGATGAGACCTGAGAGGTACACCTTCTTGAATATCCGTATGGCTATCGCGACGGCCGCGCTGGCGGCTGTTTCCGTAACGCCGGGTTGTTCAGGGTCAGACCTGGAAACTAGAAAATGCGACATCAGAGTGCCTGTAGATCTAGGTCGTGACCAAGCGTCGCATTTTCTAGTTTCTAGGTCTGACCCTGGTCCGGCTGGTCCGGCGATAAGCGCGGATGCGCTGTTGGATGACGTGTTACTTCGTTTTCCCCGCGAGCCTCTCGATATCCATGGCGAGATGATTGTCCGCAAGCGGCGAGGCGTGGAGTTGTCGCGTGTGGCTTTCAACATGGTCGTTGACTGGGGGGCGGATCCCGCCCAATTTCGCTACCGTGTTCTTGATGACGAAGGCACCGTGCAGCGTGAGTTGGTCCTACAGCTCCATCCCGGCGGGTGTCCCGAGATCAGTGGCGGGCAAGGCGAGTCGGTTGATCTCGACAGCGCGATTGAATCGACCGACTTGACTTGGGCGGATCTGAGCCTCTCCTTTCTGTGGTGGCGTGGTGGGCGTATCGTGGGCACGGACACGGCCAAGGGACGCGACTGCTACCTGGTGGATGTTCCTGCCCCTGCATGGGGCGCCGATTCAACCGGCTACAGCCGGGTACGTCTTTGGGTCGACCAATCGCTGCATATGCTGCTGCGCGCGGATGCTTTCGACGCCAACGACAAGCACGTGCGCCGTCTCTGGGTCCGTAGTCTCAAGAAGATGGAAGGGCGTTGGATGATCAAGGACATGGAGGTCCAGAGCTATCCACCGGTCCAACGCACCCGACTCCGTATTCATTCGGCTAAGGCAGTGCCATGACCATGGTTTTGATAATGGAGTGCATTGGGCTGGTGGTTCTTCTGGGCTGCTCAGCTTTCTTCTCTAGCGCCGAGACAGCGCTCTTCTCGCTGAACCCCATTCACATTCACCGCATCGGTCGTCGCCATGCCGCGGGTGCGGCACGGCTGCGCGACCTGCTGGAACGGCCCTCCAGTCTCCTGTCTACGATTCTGATCGGCAACACCATCGTGAACGTGGCCGCTTCGTCACTGGGCTTCGTGGTTGCCGAGTCGCTGCTGCCGTCGCGGGGGGAGATGGTGGCCATTCCAGCCATGACGACGCTGCTCCTTCTGTTTGGCGAAGTGGCACCCAAACGACTCGCCATGATTCGGAATGAGCAATTGGCCGTTCTCTATGCGCCGGTCCTGGCGGTGCTCATCCGTCTGGCCACGCCGCTGCGCTGGATGCTGGAGCAGATATCCCGCCTATTCCATAAGCAGCTACAGAGAGATGAGACCTCGCTGACGGAAGACGAATTTCGGACCGTGGTTGAAGTCGGGGAAGAGGAAGGGGTGCTCGATGAGGAAGAGCGCACCATGGTCGACGGCATCATTCGTCTGGAAGAGACGCAGGCCAAGGACGTCATGACCCCGCGTGTTGATCTGGTGGGGATAGACTTGGATGATCCTGTTGAGGAGCAGGAGGATGTTGTCCGTGGCGTACGCTACCGCTACGTACCGGTCTATCGCGATTCACCCGACCAGCCCGAGGGATTCCTCGATGTGCCGCGGTTCATCCTGGCGAAAAACCCCTCATTGTCGGAGTGCATCATTCCCCCTTTCTTTGTGCCCGAGACGGTACCGCTCGACACGTTGCTGGCCACGTTTCAACGCGAGGGGCGGCGCGTGGCGTTCGTGGCTGACGAATATGGGGGTACGGCCGGCCTGGTGACGCGCGGCGATATTCTCGAGGAGATTGCGGACGACGCCATCAACGAGTATGGCCAGGAGAAACCCGAGATTCAGCAGGTGGAGGATGATCGCTGGATTGTGGATGGCCGGGCGAGCCTGGAAGACATCAACTACGAACTGGGCCGTGAACTTGAGGCGGAGGGCGCCGATCGCATTGCCGGGTGGGTGAGTGCGCACCTGGAACGTATGCCACATTCGGGCGATACGGTTGAAGAGCAGGGGTGCCGCGCGACGGTATTAAAGGTTCGCAAGCGGCGCGTTCTGTCGGTGGAACTGGTTCGCGTGGACCTGCCGGAGCCGGAAGAAGACGAGGACGGCGACGCATGAGAGGGCTCACTGAAATCGTTTTGATTGTCATCTGTTTCCTCGGTCAGGCCTTCTTCGCCGGGATTGAAACGGGTGTAATCTCCATATCACGCATGCGCCTGCGGCATTTTGTGCGCCAGGGCGACCCGGGCGCGAACCTGCTTCAGATGTACCTCGAGCACTTTGACCGACTACTCGGCACCACGCTGGTAGGCACCAATCTCAGCGTGGTTATCCTTTCGGTGATTGGTGTCAGCATGGCTTCCCGCTGGCTGGGGAAATGGGGTGAGCCGGTCTCGGCCGTGATTGTGGCGCTGGTCGTGCTTGTCTTCTGCGAGTTTCTGCCCAAGGCCTGGTTTCACAGCCGACCGATCGAACGGTGCCGCCGCTTTGTGGGAGTGTTGCGCGTCACGGAGATCGCGTTCAAGCCGCTATCCCTTGCTGTCATTTGGCTGAGCCGTCTGCTGGTGCGTGGGGGCGAGGAGGCGTTGTCA
>JAOZSS010000089.1 GCA_029939545.1 Kiritimatiellia bacterium
AAGGTTGGTGGTGTTGCCCACTTTGTCATAGGCATAGTCGAGCCGGTAGCTGACGTTGCTGAAGCCGGGAATGCTTAACGTGGTGGTGTTGGTCACTCGTGAGAGGGCGTCATAACCGAGCGTTTCCGTGGCGTGCGGGTTGCTTATCGCGGCAACCTGTCCGAGCACGGTATAGCTCAGATCGACGTTGGTCGAGCCACCATAGGCGATTCGATTCAGCCGCGAGAGCGCGTCATATTGATACTGCGTGATCTGTCCCTTGCCTGCCATCGGTGCGGGAACTGGGCATACCCGCGTTGCCCATATTTGCAAGCCCTTTCTTTCCGGATAGCAATCTCTCTGATACTCTTTCTGACGCATTCCCTCAGTATGTTTCTCCCTTCGCTCATGAACCCTTCCCCGGGAAACCCAGTCTCAGAATAGCTCGGGTTCGCCTTCGTCATCCGAGGTGTCCTCTTCCTCATCTTCTCCAAACGGGACGGCTTCGACGTCGCCGTTGTCTTTCTTGATGAGCCTCTCGATCTTGCGTTCGACTTCGTCGAGCTTCTTGGAGCAGAAGCCGATCAACTTCTGGCCCTCTTCGAAGCGCTTGATCATGTCTTCGAGGCTGAGATCGCCGCCTTCCATCTCCCCGACCACGGTCTCTAGTCGCTCCAGTGATTTCTCAAAGCCCTGCGGGTTGGTTGCTTTCTCAGTTGCCATTGCCTACCTCCTCTTGAATCTCGTCAGCCACCGACACCACCGCGCCCTTTCCCAGGCGTGTGGTCAGGCGGTCGCCCTTCTTTACCTCTTCTACGTTCTGGATGACATGTCCCTGCGCGTCGGTTGTCATGCTATAGCCTCGCTCCAGGACAGCCAATGGACTCAGCATCCTGAGCTGTGAGCTCAGACGGTCAAGCTGTGCGCGTGTCCGCTCCTTTCGCATCCCCGCCACATGCTGCAGGGCTGTGCCGGCATTCGTCAGCCGCTGGCGTCCCTGCACGAGTTGGCCGGACATGGCATGGCCCATCCGCAGCTCCACGCTATCCAGTCGCTGCATATGCTGTCGTACCAGGTTGCGCGGCTCACGAAACACATAGCTCTGCCCCGCCGTCGTCAACCGATGGCGTGCCCGCAGCACCGATTCACGCAGCCGCGTGGCCAGGGCCTCTCGCAACACATCCAGCCGCTCCGTGAACGCATCCTTACGCCCCACCACCAGCTCGGCTGCCGCCGAGGGCGTGGGGGCGCGAAGGTCAGCCACGAAATCGCTGATTGTGAAATCGATCTCATGTCCCACCGCCGAGATGACGGGTATCCGCGACGCGGCGATCGCGCGTGCCACAATCTCTTCGTTGAAACACCAGAGATCCTCCAGACTTCCCCCACCCCGCCCGACGATGAGCACATCCAATCCGCCCTGCCGGTTGAGGAGTTCGATGCCGGCGGCAACCTGTTCCGCCGCCCCGGGGCCCTGCACCATGGCGGGGGCGAGGATAAGATGAATGTTTGGGAAACGGCGCGAAATGACAGTGAGGATGTCGCGAATCGCCGCGCCGGTCGGCGACGTGACGACACCCACGTGCTGGGGCAGCAGCGGCAATGCCTGCTTCCTTTCTGGCGCGAAAAGGCCTTCCGTATTCAGTCGCTTCTTGAGGGCCTCAAACCTGGCCTGTAGAGCACCAACACCGCTCTCCTCCACATGTCGCACGATGACCTGGTAGCTTCCGGAGCGTTCGTAGACCGAGACATCGCCCAGAGCCCGTACCTGCAGGCCGTCCTTCATCTGAAAGGCGAGGTTGCGCTGGTTGCCGCGGAAGAGCACGGCCGAGATCTGAGCGTTCTCGTCCTTGATCGTGAAGTAGAAGTGACCGGATGCAGGGCGGCGTACATTGGAGATCTCGCCTTCAACCCAGACCGATCCGACGGATGACTCAAGCGTATGCTTGATGATCCGGGTCAGGGCGGTGACACTGAGAACCTTCGGCTCACTTCTGCCTGTCGGCGGCGGTGTCGTCACGACTCAACCTGCTCCCTGATGCGCTTGATGCTTTTCGCGCGGCCGCTCTTCTCGTCCACGTGAATGATGGCACCCTCCAACACAATATCCTTCTTGGCGATCTTAAACGACTCGCGCATACCGGTCGTAAACATGCGCATAACCGAATCGAGCTCCCGTCCCAGCGAGGAGTCGCGCGGACCGCTCATCCCTAGATCGGTCATATAGGCGGTGCCACCCGGCAGGACGCGTTCGTCGCTGGTCTGCACATGCGTATGGGTCCCCACGCAAGCGGTGACACGCCCGTCCAGATAGCGGCCCATGACGATTTTCTCGGAGGTGGCCTCGGCGTGCATATCCACCACTCGCACACATGCCAGGCTGCCGGAGTGCTTCAGAATCGCGTCCACCGAACGGAACGGACAGTCGTACGGGTTCATGAAGACCCGTCCCACAAGCGAGATGACCGACAGCGGCCCCACCGGCGTATCCACGGTTACCACGCCGCGGCCCGGACAGCCCGGAGCGAAGTTGGCGGGACGCACCAGGCGTGGCTCCCGGTCGAAATAGGACCACGACTCCTTCTGATCCCACGTATGATCGCCCATGGTCAGGACATCGGCCCCGGCGGCAAACAACTCTTCGCCCACGGCGGACGTTATGCCCTTACCGCCTGCGGCATTTTCCGCGTTAGCAACGATGGCGTCCACGGCACCCCGTGCTTTCATCGTCGCCGCCACGCGGCAAAACGCAAGTCGCCCCGGAGCTCCCACGATATCGCCTACCAGCAAGAGCTTCATGCTACCTCGCATACTCGACGCAACGCGTCTCGCGAACCACGGTCACCCGGATCTGACCGGGGTACTGGAGGTCGCTCTCGATCTTCTTGCTGACATTGCGCGCCAGGACCATCGCGGCGTTGTCGTCAATAGCATCAGGCTCCACAAGCACGCGCACCTCGCGTCCGGCCTGAATGGCGTAGCTCTTCGTGACGCCCTCGAAATTGTTGGCAATACGTTCCAGGTTCTCGAGACGCTTGAGATAGATCTCCGTGGTCTCTGAGCGTGCCCCGAGGCGCGAGCTTGAGATGGCGTCAGCCGCCGAGGCGAGCAGCGCATAGAGACTCTCCGCCTCCACATCATCGTGATGGGCGGCCACGGCGTTGACCACCACAGGCGTCTCGTTGTGCCGCTTCAGCAGGTCGGCGCCGATCATGGCATGTCCACCCTCAACCTCGTGATCGAGCGCTTTGCCGATGTCATGAAAGAGACCGATACGTTTCGCCAACGCAATATCCAATCCCATCTCCCCGGCCATCATCCCCATCACTCGCGACACCTCTATGGAGTGACGCAACACGTTCTGACTGTAACTGGTGCGATACTGCAACCGCCCCAGGCGCCGCAGCAGCTCCGGCTCGACGTTTTGAACGTCGGCTTCGTAGGCGGACTCTTCGCCGAGTTTGCGAATGCTTTCATCCAAATCCTCGCGCACCTTCTCCACGACCTCCTCGATACGGGCCGGATGAATGCGTCCATCCGCCACGAGCGTTTCGAGCGACCGTCGAGCCACTTCGCGACGCAGTGGATCAAACCCTGAGATCACGACCGCTTCAGGCGTATCGTCGATCAACAGGTTGACACCGGTCACCGCTTCGAGGGTCCTGATGTTGCGTCCATCGCGGCCGATGATGCGCCCCTTCATGTCATCACTGGGCAACTGCACAATACTGGTCGTGATCGCGGAGGCGTGGCTGGCGCCATAGCGCTGAATCGCCATGGCGACGATCCGCTTGGCTTCCACCTCGGCGGTCTCCTTGGCCGTCTCCTGCAAACGGCGGATCAGTCCGCCTGTCTCATTGTGGGCTTCCTGTTCGACGAGTTCCAGCAGGGACTGCTTGGCTTCCTCCCGGGTCATGCCTGCCACACGCTGTAGTTTCTCGGTCTCTTCCTCAATCAACGCCTTTGCTTTCGCCTCGCGTGCGTCAACCCGCTTGACCTTCTCATCCACCTCGGCGATACGCGTATCCACCTGGCGTTCCTTCTTCTCCACCAGGGCCATCTTGCGATCGAGGTTGGTCTCGCGCTGCGAGACGCGCTCTTCAATCCCTTCCAATTCGCCACGTCTTTTCTTGGTCGACTTTTCGAACTCTTCGCGCGCTTTCAGAACCTCTGCTTTGGCGTGGATCTGTCCCTCCTTGCGAATGGCCGCAGCCTCGCGCTCCGCTTCCGCCATCGACACTTCGGCGCGCTTCTCCGCCGCGTCAGCTTTCAGTGTCCCCAGGATATGCCGCAAAACGTAGCCAATCGCCAAGCCGCCCAAGGCGGCCACCAATCCGATAATCACATTCATCAAGTATCATCCTTCCGTCTGTTCAGTTGTTAATCGTATCTTTTACCAATCGAAAAAATCACTGTTCGGTCTCGGTTCATGTGTAGGGCGCCACCGCGTGGCGCTCTTGCCGCACGCGGTGCGGCCCTACAACAGATGCAATATCCTCAAAGACCTCCCAGCACACGCGTCGGTGTCACCACGATATCCATCGCCACATCGTGCGTCTCGGCCGGCACGGCATCAAACACCTGAAAGTCAAACGCCACACCAATCTTCGTGGCAGACGTTTCCAGTAACAGTCGGTCATAATGGCCACCACCGTGACCTATGCGACGCCCCGCTTCATCAAATGCCACGCCGGGCACAACCACACAGCTCAACGATGCGGGGTCGGCCCACACTGGGTCCTCCGGCTCGCGCAGCCCGAAAGGCGCCTGTAGGAAAGAGGTGTCAGGCGACACGAGTGCGAGTGCGTACGCGCCGCGCGAGGGATCGAAGGCCGGCACGCATATTCCGCGTCCCGTACTCACCAAGCCGTCAGCGAAATCGGTCATGGCCACCTCGCCCGGGAGCGCCATGTAGAGGCCCACGACCACTGCGGACGTCATGGCAGGCAAAGCCATCAGCCGCGCCTGGATCAGTGCGCTCTGCTCACCGCGCCAGGCCGGGTCCATCTCGGCACGCCGGGCCTGCACCGTCTGTCGAAAGTTATCCTTGGTCATGGCTTCGCTCATGCTGACTCCCTCTTGTCCTCGCGCAGGGAAGCCCAGTGCGCCATTCGCTTCCCAATCGTAGCTTCGTACCCCTCACCCGACGGGCGGTAGTACTGCCGGTCGGACCCCATGTACTGCTGGTCCGTATGGTGTCCCTTAAAATCATGCGGGTAGACGTACTCGCCAGACTCTTTCCCGTCGGTCGACTCAACCTTCACGTTGCGCAGATGCAACGGAACGGCCTGAATGCGACCCTCCTCCACATCCTTCATCGCCTCATCCACGGCGACATAGGCGGCATTGCTTTTCGGTGCTGTGGCCAAGTAGGTGGTGGCCTGGCTCAAAATGATCCGCGCCTCCGGCATGCCAACGAAGTCCGCCGCCTGCATGGCCGACACGGCGACATTCAACCCACGCGGATCGGCGTTGCCGATATCCTCCGACGCCAGAATCACGAGTCGGCGCGCCACGAAACGCGGATCCTCGCCCGCGTAGAGCATCTTGGCCAACCAGTAGACTGCGGCGTCCGGATCGGAGCCGCGCACGCTCTTGATGAAGGCAGAGATAGTGTCGTAGTGGCCCTCTTCATCGCGGTCATAGACAACCGCCTTGCGTTGGATGGAGTCCTCGGCCACCTCGCGCGTAATATGGGTGGCCCCGTCCTCCTCCGCTGCGGTGGTCAAAGCAGCGACCTCCAGTGCGTTGAGCGCGCGCCGCGCATCGCCCTCACACACCTCGGCCAGATGCGTCAATGCGTCGTCATCCGCCACGGCACCCGCCGAGCCCAGTCCCCACTCCTCGGCCAACGCACGGCGCAGAAGCGTAACGATGGCATCGACCGAAAGTGCATCCAGTTCGAAAATGAGCGAACGGGAAGTCAGCGGACTGTTGATGAAGAACTGCGGATTGTGCGTGGTCGCACCGATCAGCGTAATGGTGCCATCTTCCACGTGTGGGAGCAGCACATCCTGCTGCGACTTGTTAAAGCGATGGATCTCGTCGATGAAGAGTATGGTTTCCACGCCGTCATGGCGTCGGTGGTGGACCGCCAGCTCGAACAGGCCGCGCAGCACGCTGACATTGGCGGTTACGCCACTGGTGCGTTCGAAGTGGCGACTTGTAACACGGGCGATCACTTCGGCGATGGAAGTCTTGCCGCATCCCGGAGGCCCATAGAGGATGATACTGCTCAACCGGTCGGCCTCGATCGCGCGGCGCAGCAGACGCCCCTCGCCGAGAATTCGGTCCTGCCCCACCACTTCGTCGAGCGTCCGTGGCCGCATGCGACTGGCCAGGGGCTCACGCGTCGGGTCCGGTGCTTTCGCTTTGTCCTCAAACAGGTCCATATTCATTCCCCCAGGGCATAAAAATACCCCACCAAACTCGTCCAGGCGATAATCTCTGAACCTCGTTTCCGAGGTGGGTGCCCTAGTCAGCGCTTCTGGGTTCCTTAACGGATCCGCTCCACGCCGTATTCAGGCTCCCTTACATAATAGTAGGTTAGAGATTTTTGCCTGTTAGCGAACAAGGCAGGGTATTTAAAAATCCAAATGTCAATATGGACTCTGTCTGTCGGCTCACCGTCCTCTTTTAGTGTGACTTTATCGAATCCCTTGCGTCATAGATGGCTTCCAACCCGGAAGTCCCACCTTTATTTTCATCATCCGCGCCACCGACTTGCCCTATTTCAGCGTCCGGCCTGCGCGATCCAGTTACCAGAATTAGCATGGGCCTGGTTCCCCTAGCATTGTTCGCAAAAAACTCTCTCGGACTAACGCTCCCTGATTTCGGCTTTCAACTCCCGCCTCAGTCGATCCATGATCTCGGCGTGTAAGCGATTTGTCTCTTCATCCGTCAGCGTCCTTTCCGCTGACCGGTAGGTCAAGGAGTAGGCCATACTTTTGCGCGCCTCTCCAATATCCTCACTTCTGAATATATCGAATAGGTCAACCCCTGTCAACTCCCGAGGTGCCCCTTTTTCAATCACTCGAACGATCTCCCCGTGGCATACGGATTCATCCACGATAAGGGCCAGGTCACGGTCCATTGACGGGTACACAGGTATCGTTGTAAATGACTTAGCATCATGTATTTGAGCAATAATTCCGTCTAGCTTGAGTTCCGCAATCGCGACAGGAGACTGAATACGCCACTGATGCCGGATTCCTGCCGCCAGAAGCCCCAAAACACCAACCTTCTCACTCCCCAGTGAAA
This sequence comes from Kiritimatiellia bacterium, assembly GCA_029939545.1. GTDB lineage: Bacteria > Verrucomicrobiota > Kiritimatiellia > UBA8416 > JABMPJ01 > JABMPJ01. The sequence continues at coordinate 7,240 of JAOZSS010000089.1, forward strand.
GGGCCACACACCACCCCGGCTCGAAGGCCGGATGCGCGATCGGCTGAAGCTCGAGTGCGGGTGCATTCTGCACCCTCAACAGCTCTTCAAGCAGACCCTTCATCCGCAGAAAAGCCGCATCAGGAGAGGTGTCACCACTGCTTCCGCCCTGCCCTTCCGGCTGCCCCATGAGCCCGATCGAAAGACGATCCTCTTCCTGGATAGCCCCCTCAGCACGGTAGAAGACGCGGCCGATTTCGAAGCAGGCCGCATCCCGTTCCTGGTGCGTTGCATTGCGACCGAGTGATTCGACCATCTGCGCGATCAACGAATCGCGCATGATGCCGTGGTCGGCACTAACGGGGTCCAACAGCGCGACACGTCGGCCATCCACGTCTTTGCCGAACCGGTCCAGCGCCTGCTCGGAAAGGAAGCTGTAGTTCATGGTCTCGGCCAGACCCAGCCCCACGAGGTGCTCACGACACGCCGCCACGGCACGCGGCCGTGCATCGTCGGCATCCACCACGACACGCCCCATCGGATCGGCGGCCGGCACTTCATCCAGTCCGTGCACGCGGGCAATCTCTTCGAAGATGTCGGCCTCGATCTTGAGGTCGGGGCGGAACGATGGCGGCGCCACCGTAATCGCACCCTCATCAGCCGCCGCCACGGGAATCTGTAGCTTCTCCAGAATGTCAAGTATGTCGTCACGACTCAACGACACACCGAGGAGCGCCTCGAGTCGCGCCAGGCGGCAGCGGATGGGCTCCTGTTCGGCTGGTCCCCCATAGACATCAATCACACCCGTCGCCACCGTGGCCCCACAGTATTCGGCCATGAGCGAAGCCGCGCGGCGGCTGGCCCATTCTACGGTCTCACGGTTCACGGTGCGCTCAAAGCGATGCGACGATTCGGTCGAAAGGCCGAGTGCGACAGATGTGCGATGCGTCAGGGCCGGATCGAACGTGGCGCTTTCCAGCAGCACGGTCTGGGTCGTGTCGCTGATCTCGCTGCCGGCACCCCCCATAATGCCGGCTACCGCCACTGGGCGCTCCGCATCGGCGATCACGAGCATCTCAGGCGTCAGCGCACGCTCCTCGTTATCGAGCGTGGCCATCCGCTCCCCTTCCGCAGCGCGGCGAACGATGATGCGGCACTCCTTAAGCAGGGCGAAATCGAACGCATGCAGCGGATGACCACACTCGAGCATCACGTAGTTGGTGATATCCACCACGTTGTTGATCGGGCGCACCCCGCAGCAGGTCAACCGGCGACGCATCCAGATGGGACTCGGCTTGAGCTCGGCTTCGGTCACCACGCGTGCCGTATAGCGCGGACAGTCGACGGCATCCTGTACCTCAACCTGGATCCATGCTTCGACCGGCTTGCCCTTTTCATCGAATTCTGGCTCAGGTACCTTCAGTTCCACGCCATACAGGGCCGCCACTTCGCGGGCCATACCGATCACGCTCAGGCAGTCGGGCCGGTTCCACGTCACTTCGAGTTCCAGGACTGTCTCAACGCCGCCCATCACATCCAGCAACGGCGACCCGGCAACAGCGTCCTCCGGCAACAGCATGATGCCGGCATGATCGACCGACAGGCCCAGCTCGTCTTCGGCACAGAGCATGCCCTGGGAGCTCTCACCGCGCAGCTTGGCCTCCTTGATGGTCATGCCGCCAGGCAGCGTGGCGCCCACGGGCGCGAGGGCCACCTTGTCGCCAACGTCGAAATTGTCGGCCCCGCACACCACGGGTAGTTCGTTCTCACCGTCGAACACGCGGCACAGGCGCAGCCGGTCGGCCTTGGGGTGCTTCTCCCAGGCGCGTATCTCACCGACGATGATGTCTTCGCATCCGGCACCGACGTGCTCGATGCCTTCCACCTCTGTGCCCGAGAAGGTCAGACGTTCGGCAATCTCCTCCGCCGATGCATCCACATCCACATACTCGCGCAACCAACTTAACGGTAATTTCATTGTCTCACCTGTAACTTCTCAAAAAGTCCTTCTTGTCATTCCGAGCTTGTCGAGGAATCTCCCGCATTACCAGTGGCTTGAGATCCCTCGACTTCG
>JAOZSS010000090.1 GCA_029939545.1 Kiritimatiellia bacterium
TGTTTTCTATGTTTTTCCTCTCTCAGGCAGGAGCGGAAGACCGGTTACACCCGTCGAGTACCCTCAGTCCAAATGCTTAGTCATCGAAAAGATCTTGCCTGCCGGGCAGTATATTCCCCATTTCTACCCACAGATTCTTCGGAAGACCCGTTCTTTCTGGCGCAGCCGGACCGTACCGTTCTTACAGGCTTTCTCCAGATCGGTATGGGCTGACTCGACAGCGTTCACCACCTCGGTTTCGCGCAGAGGCATCGTGTACCGTTCGTTCATCGTCTCTTCCACCTTGGCGGTTTCGTGCGCGACTTTGGCCCGCTCCAGCGCAATACGTTCCTCCTCCACCTGATCATGGGTGACAACTCCCTCTTCCAGCAGGCCTTCGATGTCCGTGACGCGCGTTCTCTTCATCGTCAATTCGCGTGCCGTGGTCTTGACCTGTAGGCGTGCCTTGCGGATCTCCAGGGGCGCATCTCCTTCGCGGGACTTCTTCAGCTTCATCTCGGAGGCTGTCACAGCCTGTTCGGCCGCTTTGAGATGCTTGACGTTGTCCATCTGCTTCACCTCGAGTGACGACCTCGGCGTTGAGGGCGCGTTCGGTTTGTTCAATTTCACTCGCTGAGAGCAGCACCGGAACGAGTGATACGGAGCACGGCCAGCAGTGCTCCGTATACCGCCATCCCGATGGCAATGGCACCCAGCACTCCAATGAGCTGGGCCAGTTTTCCCTCGCCTGCGGCGGCACCGCCAAGGTGCTGAAGCCAGGCGGGTGCACGCATTGCCGCCCATGCCATACCCAGGGCGGCGAGTAGCGTCCGCAGCAAGCCGCTCGTCAGCCGTCGCCATCCCATCGGGCCGATTCGGCGCTGTAGAATCACGGCCAAGCATACACAGTTCGTCCCGGAAGCCAGAACAGTGGCCAGTGCCAACCCCGCGTGTTTGTACTCGATGGGCCAGGTCAGAATAAACGTGATGTTCAGCACCAAGTTCAGGGCCACCATGGCCGCCCCGATGCGCACCGGCGTTCGCGTATCTTCAAGCGCATAGAAAACGGGCACCAGAAGCTTGTACAGGCTGAACACAATCAGTCCGGGTGCGTAGAACGCCAGCGCACGAGCCGTAAGGAGCCCTGACCGGGCGTCGAACTCACCTCCCTGCCACGCGTAGACAAGGTCAACGATCGGTCGGGCCAACACCATCAGGCCCAGCGCCGCCGGCACCATCACCAGCATCAGGTTGTGCAGCGCCAAGCCAAATGTCGCGCGCATGCGCGAGGGATCATCGTGCATGGCCTGGCGTGAGAAGGTCGGCAACAACACGGTCCCCAGTGCCGTGGCAAAAAGCCCAAGCGGCAGGTAGACCAGACGCTCAGCGAAGGTGAGCGCCGCTGGCGCCCATTCCGCCGCCCAGAGCGCGAGAACGCCATCGAGGAAGAAGTTGACCTGGTGGATACCCATGCCCAACGCGGCGGGGCCCATCAGGAGCAGTACGCGCCGAACCTTGGCATCTGACCATGCAAAAGAGAGTTGTGGTCGCAACCCCAAGCGCCATAGACCGGGCACTTGGATTGTGAGCTGTACAACCCCGGCGATCAGAATACCCCACGCCACAAGATGGATGCGCTCTGCGGGAGTCATCCCGGGACGGCTGCTCCCCAGGGTCAGCAACACGGCAATCCACACTACGTTCAGCGCCACGGGCGTAAAAGCGGGAAGCGCGAAGTGATGGTGGGAGTTAAGAATAGCCATGCACAGCGCCACCATGCAGATGAAGAATGTATATGGCAACAGCACCCGCAGGAGTGGAAGCACCGCCGCCACCCGGGCGCCCCATGTACCATGCTCCAGCGCCAACGAGATGGCCAACACACCCAGCGCCACGATGGCGAGTAGCACAAGCCCCATCAACGTCATGACCTGCCCGACCAACCGGTTGGCGGCCTCCCTACCCTCGCCTTCCGTAGTCTTGGTCAGAACCGGCACGAGTGCCGCCGAAAGTGCCCCTTCACCGAAGAGGCGCCTGAAGAGGTTGGGAATGCGGAACGCTACATCGAAAGCTGACTTCGCCAGCGATGTCCCGAAGTAGTGGGCCATCAGGACCTCCCGGACGAGTCCAAGGATCCGGCTCACACCGGTGCCAAGGCTGACCACAGCGGTCGACTTGAGGAGGCGACGACTCATGAGGTTTCCAGCATAGCGCGGACCTCTGCCAGCACCCGCTCCGGCGTAATGCAGCGCAGTGCCGCCTCGGCCTCGGCCGATTCACGAGGGACATCACGCGTGCGCTGCTCGGGAGGGGCGCCGCAGATCACGCGGTGTGATGCCCCGATTGGCCCCGTCAAAGCCGGGTCCGTGAGGCCAAACAGAGCCACGACCGGAACGTTCAGGGCCGTAGCCAGGTGCATACCCCCGCTATCGTTGCTCAGGGCCGCCCTGCACCGACCGAGGGCCGCGGCCAACAGGACCAGCGAGGTCTTACCCGCGAGATTGCGGGCACTGTCGCCCACAACACCCGCGATGTGGTCGCAGGCCGCCTGTTCGACGGCCGTTCCGAAAAGAGCGATCCGGACACCGAGATCCTCGACGAGTTGCTTCGCCACTTCAGCAAAGCACTCCGGAGGCCACCGCTTGGAGTTCCCTCTCGCCGCGCCCGGCAGCATGGCCACCCATGGACGGTCTGTTGCATCGGAAAGCAGGAGTTCCGCTTCGCCCCGCGCTGAATCCGGCGGGGTGATCCGGGGTGCCACCGGTTCCGTCGGCACCTCCATGTCCAACAGCCGGTAGTACTCGCGAAACTGGTGCGGCAGATCGTCAGAGGGACGGCCCCGACGCGCATCAGTCAGCAGAAGGCGACGCCCATGTGCCGCCACGCCAATGCGTCGTGGCACCCCGCCCAGGAAGGGAAGCAGGGCGCTTCTGAACGAGTTTGGAAAGAGGACCGCACGGTCGAACGACTGCCGCCGCAGCGCCCGTACGGTCAGTCGTGTTCCCCCACTGCCCTGGTATATGGGCACAATAGCGTCAATAGCTTCGTGCATTTCCCACAATAGCACCATCCCCGGCTTCACGAGCAGGGAGATGTGGGTCCCGGGTTGATGCTGCTTGAGGGTCTGAAGCGCAGGCATACTCATAATGCTGTCGCCCAGCCAGTTGGTGCCGCCTATCAGTAACCGGTCCATCACCCCTTCTTCCGCGCTTCAGGCTGCTTTCGATGTCTGCCTGAAACAGATACGCGAGATGCATTCCTGGAAGTCCTCGGCCCCACTCAGGATTTCGATGTCAACTCGGAGAAAGTAGATCGGCACATCACAGCGATCCAGGCGAGGAAAACGCACCGCGTCCTTCTCGGTGGTGATGATGGCGTCAGCGCCTTCGCGCTTGGCGGCATTGATGATGTTGATGACCTCCTGCTGAGAGTAGCGGTGATGGTCGGCAAATCGGTGCGTATCGACCACGTCAGCCCCGCGTCGCTCAAGTTCTTTCTCAAACCCGGCAGGCATCGCGATTCCTGACATCGCCACCACCTTCACCCCCTTCAGATAGTCCAGTTCGTGGCGTTCCGACGTGAAGACGTGAGTAAGGTTGCGGGCCGCATGACGGCATTCTATAATCTCGGCCTTTGGATTCAGTTCACGTAAACGAGCCCGCAGCGGATCCGACCCGGACCCGTTGGACTTTGTGATGAAGATGAAGCTGGCACGGTTGATGTTCCGAATCGGCTCACGAAGAATGCCGCGAGGGAGCACATGCTCATTCCCGAACGGGTTGGTCCGGTCGACCAGCACAATGTCGAGCCTGTGCTTCAGGGCCATGTACTGGAATCCATCATCAAGCACCAGCGTATCGCACCCCAGTTTGTTGATGGCGTAGCGGCCGCTCTTGACACGGTCCTGGTCAACAAGAACGGCGACATCGGGGAGGTTTGACGCAAGCATGTAGGGCTCATCACCGCTCATGGCTGAGTCCAGCAGCAACTTGGATCCGTCGGAGACAACCCGGGGCGGGCGCTTGCGCTCGCGAAGCAACATGCGATCCACGACACGTGTCTTGTATGGTGCCTTGGTCTTCTTGTAGCCGCGACTCAGGATGGCCACCCGCCGACCCGCTTTCTGTAGTTCGCGGGCAAAAATCTCCACGACAGGCGTCTTACCTGTGCCACCGACAGTTAGGTTTCCGATACTGATGACCTGGCAACCGAGTGCGTGCGGACGTATGAGTCCTTTTTCGTAGAGGAACAGGCGAACCAAAACTATCAACCCGTAGACGCGAGACAGCTCCCGCAACAGACGCAGCAGCGCACGAGTGCGGCGGCCATGCCCCTTGTCAGCGCCCTTGCGGCCGATCAGTTTGACCAGCCGCTCTTCAGCTTTCTCAAGTCTTTCCAACATAACAAGTTCTCAACCGTGCAGACGCTCAGGCTGCCGGCAGTTGGTCTCCCACCTGGGCAGGAAGTATCCCCGAGTTCGGTATGCTCCCCGTCTCTCGGAATGCCCGCGGTCCCATCTCCAACAGGGACTGGGATGTTCGATGAAAATGTAGGCTGCTCTTGAAACCGGTCAACGAGGCAATCTCGTTAATGCGCATCGTGGATTTCTTCAACATCAGGCAGGCATCGGCGATACGAACACGTGCGATCTCCTCCTGCATCGTGCGCCCCATGTGATCATGAAAAAGGGTCTGCAGGCGGCGACGGGTCACGGGGACATGGGCCGACACATTGTCCACGTTGATCTGTTCCCGGTAGCGGGTCCAGATAAAGCGCAGCGCACGGGCGGAATGCAGGTTAGGAAGCGCCATCATGTCGGTGGATGCCCGGGCGCCCACCGGTCCCGGCTCAACCAGAACGGGTGCCGTCGGACGCGCCTCTCCCTCCATTAGCTGCCCCAGCAAACGGGCCGCCTCATATCCCACTTCGCGCGGGCGGACGTCCACGCTGGACACAGGCACTGGCGCCACGTCACACAGCATAGGGTCGTTTCCAGCGCTGATGACCGCCACCTGTTCCGGCACACCATAGCCACACGCGCCGAGAGCGTCGACGAGGGGAATGGCTTCAAGATCGTCACCCACCATCACGGCAAACGGTACGTGAAGCGTGGCGAGCATGGGGCCAAGCCATTCGCGAACGGATGCCGCGCTCCCAAACGCAGGGGCTCCCGGCGGAGGTGCCAGTCGGACAAACCGCTCACCAGCCGCTTCGACCTCTGCCTTGAATCCATCCATGCGCAGCGTCTTGCGCGGCATATCGCACGGTCCACAGAATGCCAATGTTCGGTATCCGCGTTCCAGGAGATGCCGTGCTGCAGAACGACCGATCGACTCATCGCTACAGGTCACGCACGGCCACGCATCGCTGCCACACCGATCCAGCATGACGACCGGCACGTCGAGCCCCCGCACGAAACTCGTAACGTCAACACGGGGGACGTGACGACAGAGCACGCCGTCCACCGGGCCTCCATCGGGAACCTGTCCGGTGTACAACATCCGGGTATCCAGAGCCCAGCGCGCCTCGTGGGCGTAGGCCACCACCCCCTCATGAAGCGCATGAGCGCTTCCGGCAGTCAGGAGCAGTACTCGACGACGTTCAGACACAATGGTGTCTCCTCTACAATCGGAAGGGGCAACAGAATTTCGCAAAACGATATTTTATCGGAATCTAACAGTCAACCACCATCTATAGACGAGCTGCGTATCCTGTCTGCATACAGGGATGCCAAATGTGCTGGACTCCTCCGTCGTCTCCAGTCGATAGTATGCGCATGACGCCACAACGACATCCCGAACAGCAGTATCTCGACCTTCTCAGGGACATCCTCGACAACGGCTCACGCAAGGAGCTTTTCCTGACCGACGAGGTGAAGCAGCAGTACGAGGACAAGGGGGAAGACCTACCCCACATCAAGTCCGTCTTCGGACGTCAGCTCCGTTTCGACCTGGCGAACGGCTTTCCGCTGCTGACGACCAAGAAGACCTTCATACGGGGAATTGTTGAGGAGTTGCTCTGGTTTCTCAAGGGCGATTCAAACATCAAGTACCTTGTGGATCGCAATGTCCACATTTGGGACGAATGGGCTCACAAGAAGTACCGCAAGCTTGCTCCGGGCGAGGGACTACCGGAACTGGGACAGAAGGCGTTCATTGAACGGCTCAAGACTGAGCCCGCCGACAGCGAGTTCGTGCAGAAGTGGGGTGAGTTGGTCACCATCTACGGCCGCATGTGGCGCCGCTGGCCCGCCGCTGACGGGCGTGAGATCGATCAGCTCGGGTGGTGCATCAAGGGCCTCCGAGAGCGGCCTTTCAGGAAGTCCTACGTCGTATCCGCATGGAACCCGGACTATATCTACGACATGGCCTCGGTCGGCAACGCCAATGAGGTGCCGCCGTTCTGCCACACGACCTACCAGCTCTGCGTGACCGGGGGCAACCGACTCAATCTGGGGCTCTACCAGCGCAGTGCCGATGTCTTTCTGGGGGTGCCGTTCAACATAGCCAGCTACGCCCTGCTCTTGCTGATGGTGGCACAGGTGACCGGTCTTGAAGCCGGTGAGTTCGTGCACACATTTGGCGATGTGCACATGTACTCCAACCACGAGAGCCAGATCAGGGAGCAGATTTCCCGCGAGCCCCACCCCTGGCCGCGGATGGTTCTGAAACCGGACATCCAAGACATCGACGGGTTCTGTAGCGATGACTTCACGCTGGAAGGCTACGACCCGCACCCGGCGCTGAAAGCCCCTATCACGAATGTGGGAGGGTTCTAAGCCCAGAGAAGACAAGTCCCATGAGACCTATAGGCCCCATTCTGTCATGACGGTTTCGCTCATAGCGGCCCTCGGCACCAACCGTGCCATCGGGCGAGACAATGCCCTGCTCTGGCAACTGCCCGGTGACCTGCCGCGTTTCAAGCAGCTCACGATGGGGCACCCGGTTGTCATGGGGCGCAAGACGTTCGATTCGATCGGCCAGCCGCTGCCCGGGCGTCTCAACATCGTTGTCACGCACAACCGCGCCTTTCAGGCCGAGGGCATTGTCGTGTGCCACGACCTGAACGATGCCCTCGCCCTCGCGACAGCGGAAAACCCACCAGACGACGAGGTGTTTGTGATCGGCGGCGGCGATCTCTACGCTCAAGCCATCAGCAGGGCTGACCGGCTCTATCTAACGGAAGTGGATGATGCACCTCCGGATGCCGATACGTTCTTTCCTGACTACGGAGCATTCGGGTGCGTGCTCAGTACGGAGAATCACTCAGTCCAGGGCCTGGCCTACCGCTTCACCTTGCGCACCCGGTGAGGGCCGGTCAGCTCTCAGCATCCATGAACTGCATGTCATGGTAGCGACGGTAGCACCCATCAAGCGCCAGCAGTTCCTCGTGACGTCCACGCTCCACAATCCGGCCATCGTCGAGCACGATGATCATATCGGCATGCTGTACGGTGGAGAGTCGGTGGGCCACAACAATGGTGGTGCGGTCGCGCATGAGGTTGGCCAGGGCGCGCTGGACCTCCCGCTCAGACTCCGTGTCGAGCGATGACGTGGCCTCATCCAGGAGCAGTATGGACGGATTCTTGAGCAGGGCGCGCGCGATGGCCAGACGCTGACGCTGCCCTCCGGAGAGGGTCACGCCATCTTCGCCGATCACGGTCTGCATCTCCTCCGGCAATTCGCGGATAAACTCCCATGCATTGGCCTGCTCGGCGGCCAGGAGCACGGCTTCATCTGACACGTCTTCCACACCATAGGCGATATTGCTGTGGATCGTACCTCCGAACAGGATGGTATCCTGCGACACAATCCCGAACACATGGCGGTAGGCAACGAGATCAAGGTCGTCCACGTCTTGACCATCGAGAAGGATCTTGCCTTCACATACATCGTAGAAGCGCGGAATGCAGTCTATGATGGTACTCTTGCCGCTACCGCTGGCGCCGACAATGGCCACAACGGCTCCCTTGGGAACACTGAACGACACATCGTCGAGCACCACCTTGTCATAGCCCGGATAGTGGAAGCTGACATGGTCGAAAGCCAGCGACTCATTGAAAGTCGGTACACGAGACAGGTCGAGCGGCTGTAGGGGCTCGGATGGCTCATCCATGGTCTCGAACACCCGTTGCGCAGCCGCCAGCCCGCTCTGCAACTGCATGTTGGCGCGGGCCATCGCCTTGAGGGGGCGATACATCGACAGAAGCAACACAAGGAAGCGAATGAAGTCCTCGGCCGCAAAGCCGTTCGTCGGATCCAGGACGCGTGCGCCGCCGTAGAGCAACAGGACCACGGCGATACCCGCGCCCAATGTATCCGTCACCGGGTGCGCCAGTTCACTCATGCTGAGCGATCGAAACGACATGCCGACAAAACGGGCATTCGCTTCCCGAAAACGCCGCGTCTCGTGCGCATCCCTGTTAAACATCTTAACCACCCGCATGCCGAGAACGGTCTCGCTGAGCACAGACACCAAGACTGACAGGTTGTGGAGTGTCCGTCTGCTGCGGCGACGCACCGAATGACCAATCCACACAATGCCCAAGATCAGGACCGGGTATACGGAAAACACAAGCAGGGTCAATCGCGGGCTGACGACAATCATCAGCGCCAGAAAGACAACAATGCGCACCGGCTCGATAAGGGCGCGCGTCAACGTCTCCATGATGGATGCGTTGATGGCCTCCACATCGTTCAGCACACGTGACACCACAGTTCCCGAATGCTTCCGATCGAAATAGGTGAAGGGCAAGCGCGTCACATGACGATAGAGCGTGTTGCGAATATCCCGCACCATGTTCAACTTGAGTCGTCCGACGACCAGTGCTTGCGTGTAGGCCATCACATTCTTGACCAAGGCCACCACCAGGAGCATCAGGCAGATCAGCTTGAGTGATGTGTATGTGTCGCTCGCAACGGTGAGTCGCTCCGTCCAGCCGCTGAGCAACGCGTTCGCGTGGCTCCACCCCAAGTCAACGGGGTAGGTCGCCGTGTCATCGGAGGCAAACAGGGTCTGAATGAGGCTGGCTGGAATCCAGAGATAGAGGGCCTCGAGAATGACGATGATCCAAGACAGAACCATCGAACAGATGAGCAGCCCGACATGGGGGGTGGCGAACCCGAACATACGAAACGCCAGTTTCCACAGGCTCTCACGCGCT
>JAOZSS010000091.1 GCA_029939545.1 Kiritimatiellia bacterium
CCCTCTTCCTGGATTATTCCTTTCTTGAGCAGGAGCGGAAGACCGGTTACACCCCTTGGTGTAGGCGTTAACCCCGCTCAGATACTCATCGGTACGTTTTCGGAGCGTTTCCTTGTGTCACGCTTCGGTATTCAATCTACAGATCGAACGGGCTGATGTAATCGCCCTTCTCGGCCTGCAGGGCCTCGAGGCGCTTACGCTCGCCGGCCATCTCATCGGTCCACGTCTGCGGTGTGTCGTCGATTGTGGCGTAGATCGCGGCCATGCGGTCGTGCTTGGCCAGGAGCTCGGGAATACGAATCGTGAACTGGACGATGTAATCCTGTTCCGTGTAGTCCTCGTCGCGCACTTCTTTGAAGAGACGCTTGAGATCTTCGTACTTCGGAATTCTGCCGCAACCGGCATCGATGGCTTCAGCTTCGTCATGGATACGGAGTTCCATCCACTTGATCCAGACAGACTTGTCCAGCTTGCTGTTGAGGAACTGACCGTCCTTCTTGATGAAGTAGTTGGTTCCGAACACCTGTGGGCGCTTGATGTCCTTGGCAAAATCCAGGTTGTTCTGGATGTAACGACCTACGCTCATGGAGAGGAAGTCCATGTTGGACATCACGTTCCATGTGCGCACGCCTTCCTGGCCGATCGTCGCTGCTGTAGACTCAGACTCAAGCGTGGCTCCCATCGTGCAGATGCCGTGCTCCCAGCTATAGGCTTCACGCACGGGCACGTTGGTGTCGCTGTCGCGGCCACCATAAATGATGCCGCCAATGGGCAACCCTTCGGGGTTGTCCCAATCCGGATCCGCGTTCTCTAGATCGCTCATCTGCACCGTGTAGCGGGCGTTCTTGTGACTGCATGTGGTTGCCGCGCCGTTGGGGCCTTTCATGCCTGTGGTCCATTGGCCGCAGTAGTTTTCGCCCGCGGTTGGAATCTCATCGTCCATGCCGATCCAGTAGGGCTTGCCCTCCTTGACCAGCACATTGCCGAAAATGACTTGGCCGGGCTTGGTCAGGACGTCCCAGATGACGGGGTCATCCTTGGAGTTGACATCGGTGATGATACCGAAGATGCCGTTCTCGACGTTGGCGGCACGGAATTCACCGTCAATGACCTTAAAGTAGGCGAGGTCGTCGCCGACGATGTTCTCGCCAGGAATCATGGCGGTGGCGGTTTTGCCACAGGCACTCGGAAAAGCACCGGCGAGGTAGGTCTTGCGGCCGCCTGGACCATTGCTGCCCATGATGAACATGTGTTCGGCCAGCCATCCCTCGCGGTCGGCCTTGCGGATGGCCAGGCGCAGGGAGAGTTTCTTGAGGCCGACCGTATTGCCGGCGTACTGGGTGTTGACGCTGAGCGTGGTGTTCTTCGTGTAATCCATGTAGACGCGGTTCAGGTCGTAGTTCTTTGACGTGTTGCGCTCATCGACTTCACCGGTGGCGTGGCGATATTTAAAGAATTCGAAGTTCTCGTGGCTGGCGCTCTGGCGCTTGAATTCCTCATAGCCGCGGCGGTAGAGCAGGTCCTCGCTGTGGCAGACGTAGGCGGAGTCGGTGATCTGCAGGCACGGAATCGCGAAGACCGAGTTCGTGGTACCGAGGCAGAAGAAACGGACCAGCATTTTGCGGCCCTTGTAGCCGCCACGCTGGAGGTTCTCCATTTCCGAGATGCCTTCGTCGCGGGGCATCTGGTTGAGTTTCTTGTCGAGATCAACGCCTTCGGGGACCAGGTACTTGGTCACATCCTTCTTGCGGGCCTGGTCGAAGTAGCCGTCCCAATGGACCGTGTGGCCTTCGATGTTCAGCGGAATTTCTTCCTTCTGGTCGATCGCGAGCTGGCGGATGTACGCGACATCCTCGTCGGAATCATCACCAACAAAGACTGATTCCGGCTCACAGAGTTCAATCGCGTGTGCGATGAACGCGCAGACTTCGTCGTTATCGATAGCGGCGAGCTTCTGGAAGCTCTCATCGCTCATCTTGCTTTGTAGCAGTGCTTTGATATCACTCATTTGTTTGGCCCTCTCAATGTTTTCTGGCTGGTTATTATGAAAAACGGGGCGTTGGCTCCAAGCTCGACACTCCGCAGAAGCGCGGCATTAAGCCATATCAGGCGGGGTTCCGCAAGTCCGAAAGCCTATATTTTTTGCTTGAATGCCTTGGGTCTCAACGTATGCTGGTGTTAAACAGCAGAAGAAGGGCGGGATATGACACGGATTGTAGGATTGACGGTAGGACTAATGATCATAGCTTCGTTGGCGGTCGCGGCAGAGCCATTGATGGTGCAGGGCGTCCGGGAGGTGGGCATCGGCGGCCTGATGGACGACGACGCCGATGGCTTCGGTTTCAAACTCAACGGCCGCTTCGGGTACTTCGTTGTGGATGGCATTGAGGCGGGCGTGTACGGTGACCTGGGGTTCCGGGGCAGCGGCAACCGCAACGTAGATCTAGGTGTTTTTTCTGAGTACAACTTCGATGTGGGTGGAGCGGTGGTGCCGCATGTGGGGCTTGGCGTCGGCCTGGGATGGTCGGACAGGGGGTCGAGCCACGACACCTACATGGAGTTGGAAGCATGGGGCGGGCTGAAATACTTCTTCGTCGACTACGCAGCATTCGGGCTCGACGCGGCCCTGATGTATGCCACGGAAGACGTGTATGACGATTATGAACACTCCTTCGACTGGGCTTTCCGCTTCAACACGCGGTGGTTCTTCTGATCTGGCAGAAGGTGTCAGGTTTCAGGTGTGCCGGTCGCTGAGCGCCCTGCCACCTGACACCTCGAACCTGCTCAGAACGTCAGCCCGGCCTGCACCGAGATGCGTTCCACGTCAGTGGCGACCGGGTTGTTGGCGCAGTCGTCGGCGTTGTAGTAGGCGTACTTGGCGATCAGCGTGAGGTGATCGCTGCATTTCTTTGTGGCCACAACATCGATCTCTTCCCCGTATGAGGTGTTGCCTTCATCCGACTGGAAGTCGTGGTAGACGATTGTGATGGTCGGCATGATGTCCTTCGGGCACTTCATGTTGATGTAGGCGTACGTATCCTGCAGGCCGTCGGCTGGTGCGGTCAGGAAGACGTCGGCCCATCCATTGTACTTGTGGCCCGTGGCCAGCGGGGTGCGGAACTGGCTGCCGTTATCGCTGCCGAGTTGCTCATACCCCACGCCAACACCGATGGTCTTGATCCCGACCGAGCCGTCGGCCATGATGTAGTCGGCATCGTAATCCACGCCGACGGTCGTTCCATCATTGTCGCTCTGGCGGGCGTACTCCAGCGAGCAACCGGTTTTGATGCCATTTTCGAAGCTGTGCCTCAGCGTACAGTTGATGCCGTAGGTGTCGCTTGAGTTGGCTCGACCAACCGCACCGGGCCCAAAGTCCAGCAGGTAGCCATACGCGGTTGCCGTGAGATCGTCGCACGGTGCGAAGGCAACGTTCACGAGATGCGAGTCGGAATCGAAGGTGGCCGCGTTGGCGGCTGCGCCTTCCGGCTCAGATCCGTTGTCATGTCCGAAGATACGACGCACGGAGTTGACGTAGGCATAGGTAAGCTTCACGCCGCCGAGCTCCGGCGTATCGAGGCGAACAGCATCGTACGTCTGCTCGTTCTGGCGCCAGCCGACGTTGCCGATGAAGCGAGCGTTGCCGAGGATGATCCGCTGCCGCCCGGCGCGGGCCTTGACTCCGGTGATCGGACATGTGGCGTCGAGATAGGCCTGGTTCAGTTCGGTCCCCTCAACGTCGGCAATGACTGTCCTGCCGGCACCTTCGGGATTCAGCCCTGCCTGATTGTAGTCGTCGTCGCCGGTGAGCGACGAGACGTCTTCGAATTCAATGGTGGCGCTCACACTGCGGTAAGGTGCCGTGGTGTAGCCTAGGCGTGTGCGTAGCGTTAGTGCGTCCGATTCGTCCTGGCCGGTGGCCTCGGCGTGCTCTTGACGAAGTCGCACGTCCACATTGACTGTCCCGCCTGCCAAGGCGTCGAGGAACGATTCCGGCTGCGCTTCGCCTTCGCCCATGACCGTGTCGGCCATGAAGGTTGCGAGGACGAGAAGTCCCGTCCACATAATGGTCTTGATTCCGAACATGAATCCCCCTTTTGCTGGTTGTTGCCGCACCTTTATCCGGCACGAAGAAACACGTCACATAATGTGAGTGTTACGGTCATATATCCTATATTTTGCCTTGGGTCAACTCCTGAATCTGCAATTTCTTGACCGTCCGTGCATCTTCTGCCATGTTGTCTAACAGGGCTGACTCGCAGCTGTCTATCAACTTCAAGGGGGTATTTCAATGGGTGGATTCTTCGGCGTAGCAGCAAAAGATGATTGTATTCAGGATCTATTTTTCGGGACGGACTATCAGTCGCACCTTGGGACACAGCGCGGGGGCATGGCCGTGCTCAGCAGTGACGGTTTCGCTCGACACATTCACGACATTTCCAATGCGCAGTTCCGCTCGAAGTTCGACGATAACATCAAGAATATGCACGGCCCGCTGGGGATTGGCGTCATCAGCGACTATGAGGACCAGCCCATCCTGATCGGCTCCCACCTCGGTCGCTACGCCATCGTGACCGTAGGTGTCGTTAATAACGCGGAGGATCTGGCCGCGAAGGCGTATGAGAAGAAGCATACCCACTTTGCCGAAATTGTCGCCAACTATGTGAACCCGACGGAACTGGTCGCAACGCTGATCAACGGGGAGGATTCTTTTGCCGCCGGGATCGAAAAGGCCCAGGCGCAGATCGAAGGGTCCTGCTCGATCCTGGTCCTGACGGAGGAGGGGATCTACGCCGCGCGCGACCGGTTGGGACGCACCCCTATTGCGATCGGCAAGAAGGAGGGTGCGCATGCCGCAACGTTTGAGACCTGCGCCTTTCCGAACCTGGACTACGAGGTGGAGCGCTACCTGGGGCCTGGCGAGATTGTGCGACTGACTGCCGACGGAGTCGAACAGCTCAGAGCCCCTGGCGACGAGATGCAGATCTGCTCGTTCCTGTGGGTCTATTACGGCTACCCGTCTTCACACTACGAAGGCATCAACGTGGAGGATTCCCGCAATCGCTGCGGAGCGGCCCTGGCGCGAAACGACCACCACGAGGTCGATGTTGTGGCGGGAATTCCCGACTCAGGGACCGCGCACGCCATCGGCTATGCTATCGAAGCGGGTGTGCCCTACCGTCGGCCGTTCGTGAAGTACACCCCCACCTGGCCGCGCAGCTTTATGCCCCAGGTGCAGGAGGTTCGCAACATGGTGGCGCGCATGAAACTGATCCCGATCCCTGAGCTGATCAAGGGACAGCGCCTGCTTTTCTGCGAGGACTCCATTGTCCGTGGGACGCAGCTACAGGATATCGTACAGCGTATCTTCGACTACGGTGCCAAAGAGGTGCATATGCGGCCCGCATGTCCGCCCCTGGTTTATGGCTGCAAGTTTCTCAACTTCTCGCGCTCGCGCTCTATTCTCGACCTGGCCACCCGCAAGGCCATTCGTGAGATGGAGGGCGATGAACACACCGACAAGCCGGAGGTGTATGCGGATTGCACAACGCCCGAATACGAAGAGATGATAGAGCGAATTCGTGTGCGCTTGCGACTCTCGTCGCTTCAATTCCAGAAGCTGGACGATCTCGTGGATGCGATTGGACTGCCCAAGAAGAAGCTGTGCACCTATTGTTGGGATGGGTGCGAAGGCTGCAAGTAGGGCGAGGACTCTGAAACATGACACGGTGGCTGTTGGACAGGATCCGCTCCTCACTGGCGGTGCGACTCGCGCTGCTTACGGGGGGGCTGCTCTCTCTCGCCACCGTGATGATCGCCGTCATCATTTTTACGGCCGGACGCCATTCGCTCCTTCAACACATCCAGTCGAGCCTGACCGGACTGGCCTGCGCGCGGGCCGCGGAGATTGCCGGTATTGTCGAGCAGGACTACGAACGGACCGCCCTGATTGCCTCCCGTACGCGCCTGCGCGAATGCCTGATGAACGTGGCAAAGGGGGCGCCGCTTGAGGAGAATCGCGACCAGATGGAGCGCATTCTCAATGACGCCATTGCCTCGGTGGATGCGATTCATCTTGCCGAGGTGCTGGATGCTGCGTGCATGCCTGTGGCGAGCGCCGGCGATTATGAGAATGGTGATCATCCTCCATCGCCGCCACTGTGCCATGCCGGCATGAAGGACTTCATTCACGGTGACTGGATCCTGTTCAATAACCGACTTTACTGCGACGTGTATGGGCCCCTCCTCAACCCCCGGTCCGACGAGAAAGAGGTGGTCGGCGTGCTCCGGACCCGGTTCACCGTGGAGCGAGTTCTGGCCATCCTGGCGGACTATACGGGGCTGGGCGATACAGGTGAGTTGGTGCTGGGCGTGCAGGAGGGCGGCCGCATCGTGATGCTCGGTCCGGCCCGGCATGGGGCCGGCCTGGAGCTGAAGCGGGTGCTCTCTGACGGGCCGGGTGAGGGCGTCGCGTTGCGGCGGGCCGCGGTGGGGCAGCGGGGCTTCCTGGAGGACTATCGCGACTATCGTGGGGTGCGTACACTGGCGGCCTATATGCCGGTACCCTCCGGGAACTACTTTCTTGTGGCCAAGATGGACAAGTCGGAAGCGCTGGCTCCCGTCTATTGGCTTGCCGTGTGGGGTGCGATTGGCGGCATGGCTGTCATCCTGCTTGGACTGGCAAGCTCAGTGGGGTTTGCGCGGGTACTGGTGCGGCCTATTCGGGCCTTGGATCGCGCAACGCAGGCCATCTCCGGTGGCGACTTCACGCATCGGGTACCCGTTTTCGGTACGGACGAAACCGGCCATCTGGCAGAATCCTTCAACCATATGGTTAGACGGATCAGGGAGATCACGGCTTCGCGTGACGAGTTGAACCGCGAGATTGAGGAACGCATGCGGGCGGAGCAGAGCCTGGCTGAGACGGCCGCAAATCTGGAAGACAAGAATCTCTCCATGAGAGAGGATCTCAACATGGCACGCGATATCCAGGCGGCCCTCCTGCCGCGCAAGCAGATCGCGTTCAGAAGCAGCTCCGTGTCCGGGCAGAACGTACTGAGTTTTGCCCACTTCTACCGACCGTCGCTTGAGCTGGGCGGAGATTTCTTCCAGGTGATCCCCTTGTCCGACCATTCGGCCGCCGCCGTCGTCTGCGATGTCATGGGACATGGCGTGCGCTCGGCACTTGTTACGGCGATCTTCCGCGGCATGTTGGAAGAACATCGGCAGGATCTGGCTGATCCGGCGCAAGTGTTGTGCCGGCTTAATCGTGGGCTTATGACAGTGTTGTCGCAGCCCGAGCAGTTCACGCTTGTCTCGGCCGCTTGTCTCATCTTTGATCTCCGGCTCGGGCGGGTGGCGTGCGCCAACGCAGGGCATCCGCCACCGTACACGATTAGCCGTTCAGACGGGGCGGTAACGCCGCTGGGTCCCAGTGTTGATCGGGTCGGGCCCGCGCTGGGAACGGATGCGAATCCTTACTACGAGGTGGGATATCATAGCCTGCGTGAGGATGACCGGTTCCTGATGTATACGGATGGGCTGTTTGAAGTGTCGCCTCCCGGTAGCGAAGCCTTTCTCGGGAAGGACCGGTTTGTCACTATCGTGGCGGAACACGGTTCGAAAGAGCTGCAGGAGATGATGGATGGTATCGTGAAGGCGTTGGAAGACTATCGGGGCGGCTCGGAGTTCGACGACGATCTGTGTCTGTTGGGGATCGAGCTGGGGTCGCTCCAGGCGAGGTGGTGATGGGAGAGTCATCGGTAGCTGTGTGTGTGTCGGGCCAGAAGGTCGTGATCAGGGCCAGGGGCCGCATGACCTTCGTGGAGGCGCACCCACTTCGCAAGTTCTGCATGACCATGATGGCGCAGGGCATCAAGCGGTATATCCTGAACGCTCAGCGCTGCACATCGATGGATAGCACGTTCATTGGCGTACTGGCCATGGTGTCGCTGAAGGGAAAGGGAAGCGGGGTGCGCGTGGAGATCTGTGGTGCCGACAAGCAGGTCAGCGGACAGATACTGGGCCTTGGCCTGAAGCGGGTTTTTCTGCTTCATGAGCGCTGTGAAGGCGAGGACGGTCCGGCCGCCGAACTGGATGAGCGGGGCGAACGCGGTGAGGTGCGCAAGACGATGCTGGAGGCGCACGAGACGCTGGCGGAAGCGGACGCAGAGAATGAAGAACGCTTCAAAGACGTATTGACCTACCTGCGCGAATCGGCCCAGGCTTGAGCTGCTCGATTGGGGATTGCCTCCCTGTCCCCGATCCCTGTAAGTTGCCCTCCGTGCCAGCCATCTGTCGTGTTGGGGACCTCAATGAATCTAAAAGTCATAGCCTGCAACGTGATGTGGCGCGAACTGAGCTACTATGCCGCGCTCGCTCCGCATGCCTTCGATCTGCAGTTTCTGGAGTGGGGTCTGCACGAGGAGCCGGATGCCCTGCGGCGCGAGGTCCAGAAGGCGGTTGATGCCGTACCTGATAAGTTTGAGGCCATCCTGCTGGGCTACGGGTTCTGTAGCAAGGGGATCGAGGACGTAACGGCCCGGCACACAAAACTGGTTGTCGTGAAAGGGCACGACTGCATCACGCACTTCCTGGGATCGCGCGAGCGTTACCGAACCTACTTTGATGCAAACCCCGGCACCTACTGGTACACGCCCGGCTGGATCGAGAATCACCCGGCACCCGGGAAGGATCGCTACGAAACTACCTACCGTGCCTACCTGGAGAAGTATGGCGAGGACAATGCCGAGTATCTCATGGAGATGGAGCAGGCCTGGTTCAAGGAATATAGCACGGCGGCCTATATCGATTGCGGCGTCGGCAACACCGAAGCCTACGAAACCTATACGAAGGAGTGTGCCGAGTGGCTGAAATGGCGCTTTGATCGCCTTGACGGCGATGTCTCCCTGATCAAGCGCTTCGTCAACGGCGACTGGGAAAACGATGACTTCCTCATCGTCGCCCCCGACCACAAGATCCAAGGCACCAACGACGCACAAGTGATCCGCTCGGTTCCCGCCAAGGGGTAAGCATGGGGCGGCGGTGGTTCTCGGCTGGCCAAGACAGGGATCTTCGCCTCCTGCGGGCAAGCCCGCAGGGGGGCAACAACGGGGCAGGTGCTGAGCACATTGGGCAAGC
>JAOZSS010000092.1 GCA_029939545.1 Kiritimatiellia bacterium
AGCCGGTGGGAGCCTGACACCTGACTCCTGATCCCTGACACCTGATATGGCAAAGATCAAACATACGAAGAATGAGCTCAAAGCGCAGAACGAGGCGTTGACCCGTTATGAGCGCTTCCTGCCCATGCTGCTCCTTAAGAAGCAGCAGCTCCAGGCTGAGATTCAGGGCATCGATGCGGCCATTCTCGAACAGACCACGGCCGAGGAAGCGCAGCGCGCCCACTTGGCGGCTTGGGTGGAGCTCTTTGCCGAGCCGGTTGAGCTGGATAAAATCGTTACGATCAAGACTATTTCCACGGGTGAAGACAACATCGCGGGTGTCGCCATTCCGGTCCTCAAAGACATCAGTATGGCACGCGCCGACTACGACCTGTTTGAGACCCCCTCCTGGGTGGACGACGCGGCCGACATGGTGCAGCAGCTCACCGAGATTCGCATCGCGCGTGAAATTCTTGAAGAGCAGCGTCGCCGCATTGTGGAAGAGCTGCGCGTCACCAGCCAGCGGGTGAACCTCTTTGAGAAGGTCAAGATTCCGGAATGCAGAGAGAACATCCGGGTCATCAAGATTTTCCTGGGCGATGAGCAGACTGCAGCCGTGGCACGCGGCAAGATCGCCAAGAAACGTTCGGATAGCGCATGATCGTTAAGATGAAGAAACTGACCCTCCTCTGCCTTGAGGATGACCAGGCCGCATCGCTCAGTGCCCTGAGCGAGCTGGGCGTGCTCCACATCACACCCGTCACGCCCCTGCGCGGCGCGGAACTGGATAGCTCGCGCAGCGAGCTGCGCACCGCACAGCTGACCCAGCTCTCCCTGCAGGCCTACCGGAAGCAGACAGCTGCGGAGGCCTCCAACCTGAGCCCCGAGGAGCTAGCCGAGCCCCTCGCAACAGGCCACGCCCTGCTCCGCCGCAAACAGCAGCTAACCCACAGCATCGACGCCCTGCGCAAAGAGCAGATGGTCCTCGAGCCCTATGGCGATTTTGATCCCGCTACCATCACAGCCCTGCTGGAGCGAAACATCACCGCAAAGCTCTACCATACCACCAGCAAGAAACCTGTTAAACCGCCCGAAAACACCTTCCTGCATATCATACGTTCCGATTCACGCGGACAGTATTTCGCCATCATCGGACAGGGCGACTTCGCCTTCGAGGGTGCGGAGCTCCCGCTGCCCACGCGTTCGCTGGCCACCATCCTGGCCGAACGCGACACGTTGAACCGGGAGCTGGCCGAGATTGAGAACCAGCTGATCGCCCTGAGCCACGAGGAGACCGCCATTGAGGCCCGCCTGACCGTGCTGGAGAACCAGGCCGCCTACGTCGCGGCGCGCGAAGGTATGGGGGCCGCCAACCGGGTGAGCTATCTCCAAGGCTTCTGCCCCGTCGATCTCGTCTCCGCCCTACAGAAATCCGCCACAACGCAGGGCTGGGGCCTGGTGATCGACGATCCCGCAGAGGACGATCAGGTACCGACCCTGATCAGGAATCCGGCCTGGATCCGACCGATCGACTGCGTCTTCACTATGCTCGATATTCTGCCAGGATACCGCGAAGTGGACATTAGATCGGTGTTCCTCCTCTTCTTTGCCCTCTTCTTTGCGATCCTGGTCGGCGATGCCGGCTACGGCGCCATCTTCCTGGCCATTGCGATCTTCCTCCGAATCAAGAATAAGAAGGCGCCGCGTGAGCCCTTCCGCCTGGTCATCTTCCTCAGTCTCTGCACCATCGTGTGGGGCGCCATCACGGGCAACTATTTCGGCATCCTTCATCTCCCTGCACCGCTGCGCGGCTTCGAGATCCCCTGGATGAAGGACGACCACAACCTGATGGCCTTCTCTTTCCTCGTGGGTGCCATTCATCTGACCGTCGCGCACGTCTGGGCAGCGCTGAAACAGATCAAGAGTACGCGTGCCCTGGCTCAGCTGGGCTGGATCGGCCTGACCTGGTTCATGTACTTCCTGGCCAGCAACATGATTCTGGGCTCTGAGCTCCCGGCCTGGTCTATGGGGCTCTTCTGGGGCTGCCTGGCGATCCTGATCCTCTTCATGACACCCGTCAAACAGCTCAAGACAGAGTGGGCCGACCACGTCATGCTACCCTTCGACATTATCGGCAACTTTGCCGACCTTGTCTCGTACGTGCGTCTTTTCGCTGTGGGCAGCGCCGGTCTGGCCGTCGCGATTGCGTTCAACGAGCTCGCCGTCGGCACCGGCATCGACAGCGTGGGGGGGGCGATCAAGGCCTCAATCATTCTCTTCCTGGGCCACGCCCTCAACATCATTCTCTGCCTCATGAGCATCCTGGTGCACGGTGTCCGATTGAACACCTTGGAGTTTTCCGGCCATATAGGCTTGGAATGGGCCGGGTTCAAGTATGAACCCTTTGCTATCCGCAGAACGGCAGGGCAAGAAGTGTAGCGTTAAGAATCGAGTCAACAACATAAGGGGAGGGTCATCATGTTCTTCGAATCAACATCACCAGAGGCCGTTGCGGCCCTGGGTAAGGCGGGCGCCGCCTTTGCAATCTGTTTTGCCGCGATGGGGTCCGCGGCCGGTACAGGAATGGCCGGGATGGCGGCCGTCGTCGCCTGGAAGAAGTGCTATGCACAGAAGAAGATGGCGCCGTTCATGCTCGTCGCCTTCGTCGGCGCACCACTGACCCAGACGATCTACGGCATGATCGTCATGGGAAAGATCCTGAAGGCCGCCGAAGCCGGTGCCATGTACCACAACCTACTGCTGGGCGGTTTGGCCGCGGGCATTGCGATCGGTCTATCCGCCCTAATGCAGGGCCGCGCAGGCGCAGGCGCGTCGGATGCACTCGCTGAGACCGGAAAAGGCTTTGTGAACTACCTGATGGCGCTGGGTGTCATTGAAACGGTGGCCCTCTTCGTCATGGTCTTCATCACCAAGGCGGTCTCCTAGCACGCTACCCAGGGGCCCCTCGGTGCCCCGGAGTGAAGCACCCTATGGATCCGGACGTTCAGATACAGGTAGTCGCCTCTCTCGGCAAGCTTGCAGCCGCGCTGTCGCTATGCATTACAGCCATGGGTTCAACCATGGGTACAGGCATAGCCGGCATGGCGGCGGCGGGTGCCTGGAAGAGCTGCTACGTGCGCAACCGAATCGCGCCCTTCATGCTGGTTGCCTTCGTCGGATTGCCTCTCACCCAGACGATTTACGGCATGATCGTCATGAATGCAACCCTACGGGCGATTGAAGCCGACCCCTTGAATATCGTTCTACCCATCGGTGGCTTGATGGCCGGAACGGCCATGGGGCTCACCTCGTGGTTGAAAGGCCGCGCCGGTGCGGCCGCCGCCATCGCGCTGGCCGAGACAGGCAAAGGCTTCATCAACTACCTGATGGTACTCGGGGTGGTCGAAACCGTTTCGCTCTTCGTTATGGTCTTTGTCACCAAAGCTGTCTCTTGAACGGCCAGCCGTTCTCACTATGCGGTGTCCCTCCCCGCAAGATCTTGCTCACCGGCGACACAAGGTCGCCGGGGTCGATGCCATAATCCTACATTCGGCAGTTGAGGAACTACGAAACACGCGAAAAGCGCGAAAAGGGTAATAACTATGGAGCATATCGTTTCAATCTGCTCTTCAAACCCAGCGCACATTGGGTGAAACTAATCACAGAAAGGGATTCGGGAAAACTACAGCTATACCTGACTCTCTTTCGTGTATTTCGCGTATTTCGTAGTTGAACTGCTCTTTTCAGGATAATGAGAACTACTCTTGAGCAGCGTCTCGGACTTGCCCAAATCTATGCAACCCGCTATAGTGACCGTTTCCTTGTTTAGGAAAGGGTCGAGCTGGCTGAAAACATGACTGAATACGTACTGCTAATTATCGGGGCCGTGCTGGTCAACAACTTTGTGTTGACCCGCTTTCTTGGCATTTGTCCCTTCCTTGGGGTGTCCAAGAAACTGCCCACGGCGCTGGGGATGTGCGGGGCGGTGATCTTCGTGATGACCTCGGCCTCCGCCGTGACCTGGGCACTACAGCACCTCGTGCTCGAGAAGATTGGGCTCGGCTATCTCCAGACCATCGCATTCATCCTGGTGATTGCCTCGTTCGTGCAGCTCGTGGATATCGCGATGAAAAAATTCGCGCCGCCGCTGCACGCCGCACTGGGCATCTTTCTGCCGCTGATCACCACCAACTGCGCTGTGCTCGGTGTGTCCGTTCTCAACGTGCAGCTCCAGTACGGCTTTCTGAAGGCCGTCGTATTCGGGTTCGCGGCGTCACTTGGCTTCTCCCTGGCCTTGATCATCTTCACAGGGCTACGCGAGAAGATCGACCGCGCCAACCCGCCCAAGGCGTTCCAGGGCATCGCGATCGCCCTCGTCACAGCTGGCCTCCTCAGCTTGGCGTTCATGGGCTTTGCAGGACTTGTGTAATGACGATGGTAATCCAAACAGCTCTAACGATCGGCGGCGCCGGACTGGCGTGTGGCGGACTGCTGGCCCTGGCGGCCAAGTTTCTGGCCGTAAAAGAAGATCCACGCATTGAGGAGATCAATGGGATACTTCCCGGGGCCAACTGCGGCGGGTGCGGTTATGCCGGTTGCGCGGCCTATGCGGAAGCCGTGCTGCTCAAAGGGGCCCCAATCAACCTCTGTGCGCCAGGCGGCGCTGAAGTGCTTGGACATCTGGCTGATATCACAGGAGAGACCGCCAAAGTGGCTGAACATAAGGTGGCTATTGTCCTCTGTGGTGGTGATGTGAGTTATGCCCCACGTAAGTTCGACTACAACGGCGTGGCCGATTGCCGTGCGGCACAGGCCACAGGCGGCGGCGACAAGAGCTGTTCTTATGGCTGCCTGGGCTATGCAAGTTGCTCACACGCCTGCCCCGTTGGCGCCATTGAGATGGTCAACGGCATCGCAAAGGTACACCGTGATCTCTGCATCAGTTGCGGGTCATGCATACGAACCTGTCCCCGCCACCTGATCAAGATGGTGCCGTACGCCCGAACGATTCATGTCATGTGCAGTTCCAAGGATAAGGGACCCGTGGTCAAGAAGGCCTGCAAGGTGGGCTGCATCGGCTGCACCATCTGCACCAAGCTGGCCGAGAATGAATCGATTAAGATGGAGGGCTTCCTGGCCGTTGTAGATTACGACAAGGAACTCGATAACGACGCCGTCATCGAGAAATGCCCGGGCAAGTGCATTGTGAGGATATGATGGGATTCATTAAAGCCAAGTTTAATGCCCCCGGCGGCGTGCACCCGGCCTATCACAAGGATCTGGCCGCGGAGCAGCCTATCGCCGAAATGCCCCTATCGGCCTCCCTCGTCGTTTCCATGTCGCAGCACCTCGGTAAACCCGCCGCCCCCACGGTCAAGAAGGGCGACAGCGTCCTGCGCGGCCAGGTGATCGGCGAAGCCGCCGGTTTCATCTCCGCCGCGGTCCATGCACCCACATCCGGTACCGTCAAGCTTGTGGCCGATGTCGCCACGGCGGCCGGCCCCCGTGCGACGGCCATCACGATTGAGCCGGACGGCGAAGACACTTGGGTTGAGGGCATTACCCCCTGCCCCGACTGGCACCAACAGGACAAGAAGGAGATCGTGGAGAAGATCGCGGCTGCCGGCATCACCGGTATGGGCGGCGCCGGGTTCCCGACTCACGTCAAGGTCAGCCCACCACCTGACTCCGAAATCGACACCTTGATACTGAACGGCGCCGAGTGTGAGCCCTACCTCACGGCCGACTATCGCCTCATGCTGGAGAAAGCAACCGAGATCTGGCAGGGCGCCCTGATCATCGCCAAGGCTCTCGACGCCAAGACCATCTACGTAGCGATTGAGGACAACAAGCCACAAGCCATTGCGGCCATGCAGGAAGCACTCCCCGCCGAGGTCGGCGATGCACAGGTCGTCGCCTTGAAGACCGAGTACCCGCAAGGCGCCGAGAAGCAGCAGATCTTCGCCGTGACCGGACGCGAGGTACCCGCCGGCGGATTGCCCCTGAATGTTGGCATCGTGGTCGAAAACGTCGGCACAACCCTGGCCGTCTGGGACGCCGTCGTCAACGGGCGGCCGCTAACCGAGCGCGTCACCACCGTGACCGGTGGCCCGGTCGCCAAACCCGGCAATGTGCTGGCCCGGATCGGGACTTCCTGTGCCGACATGGTGGAGTTTTGTGGTGGAACCGAAGGCCCCGTTGCCAAGATCATTTCCGGCGGACCGATGATGGGCTTTGCCCAGGCCGATATGAGCGGTCCGACGACCAAGACCACGTCCGGTCTTCTCCTGCTCGACCCCACGTCAGTCCACGCCTACGAGTCTATGCCCTGCATCAGTTGTGGACGCTGCGTAGGTGTCTGCCCCATGAACCTGATGCCCAACGAACTGAGCCAGTTTCTGGAGGCCGAGGACTATGAGACGGCTGAAGCATACAACGTCATGGACTGCATCGAGTGCGGCTGCTGCGCCTTTGAATGTCCGGCCCATCGCCCCCTCGTGCAACACATGCGCCGCGGCAAGGCCCAGGTCATGTTGAACCGACGGAAGCAAGCATCATGAGTGATTTAGCGATAGTTAGTTCTTCACCGCATGCGCATTCGGGGTCATCCGTACGCCGGATCATGCTGGACGTGATCATCGCGCTGGTTCCCGCGCTCCTGGTGTCCGTCTATTTCTTTGGCTGGGATGCCCTGCGCCTGACGCTTGCCTGCGTCATCACCTGCCTGGCCGCAGAGGCCCTTTCGCGCAAGGCCATGGGCCGCAACTTAGGGATTGATGATCTCAGCGCCGTGATCACCGGCATGCTGCTGGCATTCAACTTGCCGCCTACACTGCCGACGTGGATGGCCGTGGTGGGGTCTGTTTTTGCCATCGTCATCTGCAAGCAGCTCTTTGGCGGCATCGGCTACAATCCGTTCAATCCCGCGCTGGCGGGACGCGTGATGCTTCTGATCTCATTCCCTGTCTTCATGACCCGCTGGTCTGAGTGGACCCTCCCCTCCCCGCTCGCCATGGACGCGGTCACCAGCGCCACACCGCTGGGCCTGGTCAAGACCACGATCGGGAGCACCGGCGCGCTTCCCTTCACGTTTGATGGCACCACCATGCTGCAGCTCTTCGTCGGCAACCAGAACGGCTGTATCGGCGAGGTATCGGCGGCCGCGCTGCTGCTGGGCGGCATCTATCTGCTTGTCCGCCGCTGCATCACCTGGCACATTCCCGTGGCCTATCTCGCCACCGTCGCCGTTTTCTCCGGCATCCTGTGGATGCATCATCCGCAACAGAATCTGCCCCCGCATTTTCACCTGTTGAGTGGTGGCCTGATGCTGGGTGCCCTCTTCATGGCCACAGACATGGTGACCTCCCCTGTCACGAAGCGCGGCATGCTCGTGTTTGGCGTGGGCTGCGGCATTCTGACCATGCTCATCCGCAAGTGGGGCGGCTATCCCGAGGGCGTCAGCTTTGCGATTCTGCTCATGAACGCCATCACCCCCCTGATCAACCGCGCCACGCGTCCGCGCGTCTTTGGCGCCCCCAAGGGAGGCAAGAAACAGTCATGATGGAATCCCTGAAACTCGTTATTGTCCTCACCCTCATCTGCAGCGTGGCCGGTGCCTTGCTCGCCGTGGTGCATGACGTTACCGCCGCCCCCATCGAGGCTGCCGACGCGAAGGAAAAGGGCGACGCGATCATGCAGGTACTACCCGAGTGCGACAACAACCCGAGCGAAGATGTCGTCAGCGTGAATGCGGATGGTGAGACTTGGACATTCTACGTGGCCCGCAAGGCAGGCGCATTTGTGGGCGCGGCATTCGAGACCGTCTCAAACCAGGGCTACGGTGGCGATATCGCCATCATGGTCGGGGTCAGCGCCAAGGGCACCGTACAGGCCATCCAGGTGCTGTCGCACAAGGAAACACCCGGACTCGGGGCTTGGATTGAGGACGAAGAGAAATTCCGCAGCAAATTTGCGGGCCGATCCATCGTGGACACCCAGTGGGCGGTCGCCAAGGACGGCGGCGATATCGACCAGATCACCGCTGCCACCATTTCATCCCGTGCCGTCACACAGGCCGTCAAAGCGGGTCTGGATGTATGTACGGCCAACATGACCGCCTTAGCAGGGAACCAACCATGACATTCTACAAAGAACTCGTAAAGGGGCTCTGGAAGGAGAATCCGATATTCCGCCTCGTTCTGGGTATGTGCCCCGCATTGGCTGTGACGACATCGGTTGAAAACAGTCTGGGCATGGGTATGGCGGCAACCTTTGTACTGATCTGCTCGAACGTCGTGATTTCGCTTTTCCGAAATCTGATTCCGGCCAAGGTGCGCATCCCCTGCTTTATCGTCGTGATTGCCACGTTCGTGACGATCGTCGACCTGCTCATGAACGGGTTTGCCCACGAGCTGCACAACAGCCTGGGTCTCTTCATTCCGCTCATCGTGGTGAATTGCATTATCCTGGGGCGCGCCGAGGCGTTTGCCTCGCGTCATCCGCTCTGGCTTTCGATCGCGGACGGCATCGGCATGGGGCTTGGTTTCACGCTGGGTCTAACGGTACTGGGCGCGACACGCGAGATTCTGGGTGCCGGATCGATTACCGTGTGGGGCGACCTGAAATGGACTGTCGCCGGTTACGAACCGATGATCCTCATGATCCTGGCTCCCGGTGGATTCATCGCCCTGGGCTGCCTGCTCGGCGGCATGAACCACCTCCAAGCCCTTGCCGCCAAGCGCAAAGGCACCATTTTCACGCCACCCGCCCACCTCGACTGCCGCTCCTGCGTGATGTGCAAGTTCGGCAAGTAGAGCCCGACTGGATCACAGAAGAACGTGCAGAAGATCTTCCGCTCCAGCGACGCAAGGTCGCTGGGGGCGTGAGTACGTCAACCCGGTCAACACAATTCAAGGTCGCTGGGACGAGGATTTATCTTCGTTTCAGGCGTTTGTGCCCCCCTGCGGGCTTGCCCAACTTGCTCAGCGCCTGCCCCGTTGTTGCCCCCCTGCGGGCTTGCCCAATGTGCTCAGCACCTGCCCCGTTGTTGCCCCCCTGCGGGCTTGCCCAATGTGCTCAGCACCTGCCCC
>JAOZSS010000093.1:0-6433 GCA_029939545.1 Kiritimatiellia bacterium
TGAATGGTGGAGTCTTGGAACACGTAGTCGCTTTCTTAGTCGCGCCCCTTAGTCATATACACTTAATCGAACGGCTTAGTTCTTGATCTCCAAGAAGTTACAACCAGGCAGTTGGACCAGGGGTACTCGACAAAGTGCAAGGGACGAAGTGTGAGACTAAGAGTGGCGGCTGATGACGAAATGCGCCATTCCACAATATATGGGGGGGTTGAGAGAATCAGCCACCCTGTTATAGAAAATCGTGCGAAATCGCTAAACAGCGGGGCTCCGGCCCACCACTATAGGGTGGGTTTCTTTCGGATGAACAAAAGAAAGGAACCCCGCATGGCGAAAAATTTGAACCAGAAGACGGCGGATAGCCAGACGCTGAAAATGGGGGCGCTTAGTCGCATGAGTGAGAGCGGAAGACCGGTTACACCCACGTCTATGTGTCACGGTTCTGGCACAACCACCAGCCGAATTACTGGCCGGAATGGAATGGAAACGGCGGGCAGACCTATGGAACCGGACAAGGCCATCCCGATAACAACCTGGTCGAGATCTTCGGTAAAGTATGCCTCCTCGTCCGATCGCCCGGTGATTGTGTTGCCATCCACTGATGGTGACAACGCGTGGGGTGGGGGATCATCGTTCTGGTTCGAGTCCACCCCGAGTTTCTTTGGTGGCTGTCAGAATTCGGGTTACAACGTGTGTGCGATTCAGGATTTCGTGAATGATTATGGTGTTGCGGCCGAGTCAGCACCATTGCGCCATGTTGAACCTGGCGCCTGGATGGCGATGGAATACACTCGTTGGCGAGCACGGACAACGAAACGTATCTTGGTGGGGTCTCGTATAGCCTGTCATCGCCTGATGATGCGCCCCTGGCGACGGTCTGGTTTGAGGATTTCGGTGGAACCAGCCAAGACAGCCGTAGCACCTTGAACTGGAGTACGGCCATCCGCGACTGCGATGCGCCGACAGGTCCCGGCGATGTAGCTTTCAGCAACGCGCCTGTTTCGGATCCGGTCGTGATCACCATCCATCCCAATGCCGACGTCTTGCAGGGCTCGGGGAAGATCTATGCCCACATCGGGTTCAATGACTGGGCCACGGTCCTCGATCCGGATGTCGCTATGTCCAGGCTGGACGCCAACAACTGGCAGTATTCGACCGTCTCGGTTGAGGGCGCCACGAACATCAATCTGGTGTTCAACGACGATGCATCGGCGGTGCCAACGCGGGCTTCTTCGTTGCCGATTTGGTCGCCAACAATAATCTGGATATTGAGTCTCCTGCATTTGGCATGTATGCCAACAGCGGAGATATCTCCCTGGCTATTCGACCTCTGGCTGACCATCTCGCCGCCGCCGACAAACGGTACACGCTTCCACCGCGTGCTGTTGCATCGCTGAGCGGGCAACCAACAGTTGATGCGGAAGAGAGAGTTATGTAGGGTGTTGCTTGGGTATTAGAGGAGGTGCAGTCCTGGCTAAATTCAAGCATTTCATCAGCATCAGTGGCCTGATCTTCTTCTGTCTACTCACCGCATGTCGCAGGCCAACGCCACCGATGCCGGCCACGCCGCCCGCAGATGACATCCCGCCGCTGCCCGCCGACTACGCACCCGGCGATGAGCCGATTCTCGGCCCGGATGTGCATGCCGTCCCCGGTGCCACGCCGACCACCATGCTCTATTACCGCGAGAAGGGGCTGACTAACCTGTTGGTGGTAGGGTCCTGGAGCGCGTGGGGAACGAAGCAGCCTCTCGTGCGCCGAGGTAACATCTGGGGCCTGGATATCGCCGAGCTCGGACTGGAGATGGGGCGCTACGAATTCAAGTTCCTCCCCAACGGGACGTGGGAGGATGGAGACAACCGCTTACTGTTCGTTAACGAGGAGGGATGTTTGGAACAGCCACAAGACCTTATTTTTGCCGCCCGCATGGATCGCAGCGACCGGATTAATGTTTTTCTCCGTCGCGCCTTGCCTGATTTGGATTCGGTACGCGTGCACCTGGTGCCGGACACACCCGTCAAATCCGTGAAGTGGGATGCCGGATCCGACGGTCGCGCGCTGCTCGGCTATGCCATGGCCGGCGACCAGGTCAGCTTCTGTATGGCGGAAGCGACCTATGGTGTGACACTGGACGGTGGTGACCGCGTCCACGTGGCCGGGAGCTTCAACGGATGGAACGGCAGTGCCGCGGCGTGGGAGCTCAAGCGGGATGAGGCGACGCGGCACTGGGAAGGGACGTTTGCCCTCAACGGCGTCGCCGCGAAACCGCTGCCGGAGTTTAAGTTCGTTATCAACGGGAGCCGCTGGCTTGACCCGCCGTTGATGGCACCCAACGCTGACTCCGACGACCGTGGCCATGTCAATCTGGTGGTGGATCCGGCACTATCGGTGGGGCCGGTGCTCACCATTGAGACCGATGGCCCGCTCGATTTGAGCGAGGGACATTCGGTCGTGATCGACAGCGACGATGCCGCGCCGGCTTTTGCCGTTGTGACGCCCGGAGACGCCCTGGATCGAATCAAGTCGGATCGGCAGCTTGGAGTCATCCTGGATCGTGCCGACGACCGGACCGGTTTTCGCCTTTTTGCGCCGCGTGCCACGGAGGTCACCCTCTGTTTCTACGACGGACCCGAGTACAAGAAACCCGGCGAGGGCTTTCTCGCGCCGCGCGAGACGTTTGCGATGATACGCGATCGGTCCGACGGTGTGTGGGAGGTCTGGCTGGAGGGTCTGCGGACCGGCAGCTATTACAGTTTCCTCGTCAATGGTGCGCAGGGTAATGGCGACGGGTTCAACCCTGTGGTGCCGATAGGCGATCCCTATTGCCGGGCCGCCGTGCATGAGTGGGGCAACAGCATCGTCATGGACCCCACCGCCGGGCAGGAATGGTTCAAAGGATGGACCGACGCTGGATGGAAGACGCCGGCGTGGAGCGATGCCGTGATCTATGAGACTCACGTGCGCGACCTGACGAGCCATCATTCCTCGGGTGTTCCGAAGCATTTGCGTGGGAGCTATGCCGGACTGCTGGCCTCGGAGGGAACCGGTACGGGTCTCGACCACCTCAAGGCGCTGGGTATCAACATGATCGAGTTGATGCCCGTTCTCGAGTTTGAGAACGGCATCACAAATCACGGCTGGGGCTACTCGCCTGTCTTCTTCTTTGCGCCGGAGTCGTCCTACGCCCAGGCGCCACTGGAAGGCTCGCATTACTACGAGTTCAAACACATGGTTAACGAGCTGCATAACCGCGGCTTTGGGGTGATGCTTGACGTCGTCTACAACCACATGGGCTCGCCAAACGTGTTTGCCATGATCGATAATAAGTACTACTTTCGCATGGATCACAAGTTCCGCTACAGCAACTTCAGCGGATGCGGAAACGATGTGCGCAGCGAAGGTCCGATGGTGCGGCGTCTACTCATCGACAGCATCCTCTACTGGATGACCGAGTTTCATATCGATGGATTCCGGTTTGACCTGGCGGAGTTGATCGACCTGGACACGCTGATGGCTATTCGCGATGAGGCCATCAGAATTAACCCGAACGTGTTGTTGGTGTCCGAGCCCTGGAGTTTCAGGGGCGATCACAAGATGGCCTTGAAAGGGAAGGGGTGGGCGGCATGGAACGACCAGTACCGCAACCTGGTCCGTGACTTCGCCCGTGGGCATGTCGATCGTGACGGAGTTAAGGCGGCCATTCGAGGATCCGTTGACTCGTTTGCCGCGGTCCCCGTGCAGTCGGTCAACTACCTCGAAAGTCATGACGATATGTGTCTGGCGGACGAACTGACGGGGGACTCGAAGCAGGATGGCAGCAATCTCACGGCGCTGGATGCACGGCGTCACCGGTTGGGGGCGACCATTCTCTTTACCTCGCTGGGGATCCCCATGATCAGCGAGGGGCAGGAGTATATTCGCAGCAAGCACGGGATTCAAAACACGTACAACAAGGGCGATGCGATCAACCAGTTGCGCTGGAGCGATCGCCTGCGTCCGGCATCGGCTGTGACCTTGAGTTATTACCGTGACCTGATCACGCTGCGGCAAAGCGAGGACGGGCGGTCACTACGGTGGTCGGAGGCCGTGCCCGACGGCTACGTGTCGTGGATCGAACCTTCGAATCAGAAAGCACTCGGATACGCCATCAACAATGATGGGCGACGGCCAGGAAAGCGTTTTGTTGTACTGGCCAATGGCGCCGCCCGAGCGGTCAATTTCGATATGCGTGTGCCCGATTCGCGGTGGCGGCAGATCGGGAATGGCGAGCAAATCAACCCGTATGGTATTGCGGGAAAGGACGGCAAGCCGAGACCGTTCGGTGCAGGGACCTACCGCGTGGAGGTACCCGCCCAGACAGCGTACGTGTTTATGGGAGAGTAGAATGAAAGACTGGATTCCTGATTCCGTGATCTACCAGGTTAACCTTCGCGCCTTCGCGGCGCGTGAGCCGCGGAATCCGGTTGAAGCGTCGGCTGAGCTTGTTCGCACGGGCGTGGACGTGTCGCCGCTCCAGTTTCTTGCGGACAACCTCTCGCAGATCAAGGATCTCGGTGCCAACGTGGTGTACGTGATGCCGCCGTTCCTCATGGGTATTGAGGGCCGCAAAGGGGTGGGGTCCAACTACTCGATCCGCGATTTTCGTGCCATTGAGCCCGAGTACGGGACGATGGATGATTTCGTGGGGCTTGTGGGGCACGTGCATGAGCTGGGTATGAAGATCATCGTGGATCTCACCCCAAACCACACCAGCCGCGACAACGTCTGGATCGCGACAGACGGCATCCACTGCCGTAACGAAGACGGGAGTCTCTATTACGACTATGACTGGTCGGACACCGCGAAACTCGACTACACGAATCCGAAGACGCGTCACGAGATGCATAGTGTGTTGTCCTTCTGGCTGGATGTGTGCGATGGGGACGGGATCGATGGTTTCCGGTTCGACATGGCCCACATGATCAACGATCTCTCGTTCTGGGATGAAGCGCTGCCGGAACTGAAGGCACGGCACAGTGGCCGGGACCTTCTTTTTCTGGCAGAGAGCTACGGGGTTGAGAACAATCGTGGTCTGTTCAAGCGCGGCATGAACGCCGCCTATGACGACGACTTCTACAAGGTCTGTGCGTACGGCTACGCTCGCGGCGAGGATGGGCAGAGCAGGATCTGCTTGAGTGGGGAGGCGTTCGGAAACGCCGATTTCAGCAACAAAGCGGAAGCCTTCGCAGGTTCTGGCATCGCGGCCGCCTTCGAGCATGCCATCATGGATTACGAGAAGGGGCCGGAAAGCGGCGCAGGACCATGGGTGGCGCGCTATACAGACAATCATGACGAAGGGCGGGGGGTCTACCGGTTCGGGAACGGTGCCGTTCGGGCCGTATCTCAGTTGATCTTCCTGACCGGCCACTGCCTACCTTTTCTGCTCAGCGGACAGGAGTTTGGCGCGGCCAACCGTCCCACGATCCATGACCGCATCAAGCCCTGTGACAAAGGCTTCCGCGTATGCGGCCCCGACTGTGAGCCGTGTGGCGAGACAGCGGGGGTGGAGTTTGAGGGCAACCTCTTTGCTCGCGGTGCGCCCGAGCGCAAGCGGTGGTATACCTTCTACCGTGAACTCATCGCCCTGCGTGCGGCCTATCCGGCCCTGCGGCGCGGTAGCACCAAGCTCTTCAGAGTCAGGGAGGCGTGCGGGAAGCATGACCGCGCTGTCGTGGCTTTCGAGCGCCAATGGGACGGCTCGGTTATTCGCTGTGCGGTCAACATGGGTTCCGAACCCCGCCGTTTGAAACACATCTCCGACCTCGCCGGCGACGTCCTCTACGGCAAGCTCAATGACGGGACGCTTGAGCCATTCGAGGCGATTGTTACCCAGACAGCCTGATGCTGTTCCCGGGCATCAATCGGCACTCATCAATCATCAATCAGCCACCCTGTTCCCTAAATATAGTCTTCCATATGCAGCCGATGCAGAAAGTCATCGCGGTCGATGGGGGCGGGCAGTTCAGGGGTGGTTGCGCGTTTCTCGGCCCGAAGCAACTTCTTTTGCTTGATCCGAAAGTCAGGCTTCTGCTGTGCCAGTGCGATGGCGCGCGCGTGTTTTACGATCCGATCGAAGCTGGCCAGATAGTCACGATAGAAGAGTGCCGCAATGGGGGCGATGCGGTGTTCGGCGACTTCGTCACCCAGATCGTCCTTGGCGGCCTGACTGGCCCGGACATAGTCATCACGCGCATCCAGCAGAACCTTAGCCGCCTGCTGAAAATCCTGTTGATCAGGGCGAAGCGAGTCTCTTACCAGTCTCAAAATGTTGGCGGTCTTGCGATAGAGGGAGAAGAGACTGCGCATAGTGTCCTCGTCAAAGCGCGCTACGGTCTCTTTCTCTCGCCGAACAGACGTATCGGATATCTTGTCCAGGTGGTCCCCGATACGCTCAATA
>JAOZSS010000093.1:6443-8972 GCA_029939545.1 Kiritimatiellia bacterium
ATCGCTCATACAACGTGAGACTTCCTGTATAAGCATTACTTGCCGCCGGGAAAGCTGCCGATGTGTAAGCTGGCTGAGGTAGGCCTTCATGTGGAACTTGATTTCGTTAATCACGTCCTCGTTCAGCTTGATTTGCCGAAGCGTCGCCGGTTTCGTGCGCAACAGGATGATTCGCGCCAGGAGCCCGTAGGTCTTTCGGCAGATTCCCACGGCTCTCCGCAGCTCGTCAATGGTTGCGAGGATGGCCCGCTCAGGCATTTTGAGCAGTTTGGGGTCGAGGTGACTGGGGGTGGGCGGTTTCTTCCTTGAAGGGGTGAGGAAGCGTACGAGCATGGCATGCAGCTTCCAGAATGGCAGCACGAGGAGCGCCCCCGCCGTCATGACCAGTGTGTGAAGATTGGCGATCTGATGGATCAGGTCGTCTGAACTGTACGTCACCGCGCGCATGATCAGAGGTCGGGCCGCCAGCGCGATGGCAACGGTGAAAACATTGAAGAAGAGATGAGAGAACGCCGTGCGTCGTGCTTCGATGTGGGTGCCGATGCTACTCAGCAATGCGGTGGCGCACGTGCCGATGTGGGCGCCCATGACAATGGGGAACACCTGGCTCACTTCGGTGAAGACCCCCGCGCTGGACAGGGCAAAACACATACCGATCGTCGCGCCACTGCTTTGCCAGATGGCGGTCAGGCCGGTCGCAATGCCCACGCCGATGAGCGTGCCCTGCCATGTGTTGCCGTCCACGACAGCGAGGAGGGGTTGCAGCGTATCGCGGTGCGGGCGAATCGCATCGCTCATGATGTTCATGCCGAGAAAGAGGAGGCCAAAGCCCAGCACCGCGCTACCGATCTGCTTCGTGCGTGGGGTGCGGCCCATGGCGCTGACCGCAAAGCCCAGTGCGATGGCAAAGAAGCAATAGTCGCCAATCTTAAGGGAAACCGCCTGCATGGAGAGCGTGGTGCCGATATTGGCGCCGAGCATGGCCGGTACGGTCTCAGCGAGGGAGAGAAGTCCCGCATTCACAAACCCCACCAGCATCACGGTGGCCGCGCTGCTGTGTACCAGCGTCCCTAGCACCGTGCCGAGGCCGATGCCGAGAAATGGATTGCGTCCCGCCCGGGCAAGCACCGTGCGCAGGCCCGCTCCGCTAGCCAGGCGCAGCCCCTCTGTCATCAACCCCATGCCGAAAATAAAAATGGCCAACCCACCCAGCAGGGCGGCGATCAGAAATGCGTAATCCATATTTTCTCTCCTTCTGCGAGCATTATTGCACTTCAGAAGAGAGGACTAAAGAAGGATGTGCGCCCTCGGCACCATGACGATAAGAATGACGATCGTGAATCTTATCGTCATGGTGCAAGAGGCAAGCATCATAGGGGGAGTATATTGCGATGCGGTGCTGGAAGGATTTGGGCCGATCTACTTCACGATGAGCATGGTGGGCGGGCGGAAATGACGGATCTCGATCTTGTTGAAAAAGACGTCGTCCTGTTCCGTCTCTCGGTTAAAAAGGGAGAGACTGTCGATGGATCCCGAGCCAGCCAAAGTGCTTACAATATTGGTGAGTAAGGCACTGTTTGTAGCGTCATAGATTCCGAGCGTGTAGGTGTTGGTTGCCGTGAGGGTAAGAATGAGATCAATACCTGAAGTGCGACTGGGTACACCGGTGTCCACTTTCCCGTTGTTGTCATAGATGCTGTAGTTTTCATCAACGGAACTCGCCCCACTGTAGAGCCCAAACTGAAAGCGATCGTTTGTATTGAAGTCGTGAGCAGTTCCGTCCGCGTTGCCGTTTCGGATTGCGAATCCGCATGAGGCATTTAGGTTTATAGCTCCGTGCTCAAATGAGATCTTGAGTTGGTCGCCAGTTTTCTCGAGCCGGTTATCCCAAGATGAACCGCTCCAGCCAAATCCGCGAAAGGCTGCAACGTATTGGGCACCTGATCCATTGGCCCAGGTTCCCCATGCTTTGTTGGACGTAGCGATCCCGTTCAGGTCTTCCTTCCCGTCAGCCAGGAATGCTCCGCCGCCGCCGTCAGTTCGAAAGACCCAAGTATCCATGCCTATGCCTTCGCTACCTGACCAGTTCGTGTAGTTGGAGGCATTGTCCTGAGCAACAAGCAGTGTGTCTGCCTGCGCCAAAGGATGAATAAGCATCCCCATCAGCACAGCCAGACTGATCACATCGATGGTGCGCGCACGAAACAACATACTTCATCTCCAATCAGTGAATATCTTAAGAAAAAAGTGGTGCCGGATCAATCACGTAGATGGACCCGGGGTGCGATTGTAGATCGTTGAAGATCATGCCGCAGAGCGGAAGTGAGCTAGGATGGCGCTGATACGGATGACGTTCTGGTGCCGCCAGTGCATGCCAGCCTGTTTGCACCGCCTGACAACGATGACTCTTGCTGCGACTTCAATATGTCCGTAAAAGTAAATAAAGTAAATAAGGGACGGACCATTAATCGTATTGATCGTATCTGTCTGCATTTCCCTATCCAGAAGAGCTGCGTGTATGGACAGTGG
>JAOZSS010000094.1 GCA_029939545.1 Kiritimatiellia bacterium
CAACTGCTCAGTCTGTAACCGTTTGTCCAGCAAGCACTAAGCAGTTGGACTATGCTGGAACTCTCCGGGCTGATCCGTGCCCGGTACGCCGAATGCGACCTCCATCTGAGCCGCCTGCCTCTCATTCTGACTCCTGAATTCTGACTCCTTTGCTGGGGCAAACAGAATATGGCATCACCATCTCGCGCTGCTCGCATTGACCCGTTTTGCATCGCAGAATGCTCTGCAAGCAGCATTTCTCGTTTGCAATGACGGCGGGCTCACCGTAGCCTAGGAGGTGCAATCTGATGCATATTGGAAAGGGAGGCTGTCATGCACCAAGGAATGTTTGTGAAGCCCAAGAGCAAACGGGCCTTGCTTGATCTGTGTCTCTCTCTTGGCATCGCTGCAACACTCGCGATTCTGAATGTTGCGATGACTTTTTCGAGTGGGCTGCACACGTTTTTCAGTGTGACGAAAGAGATCCATGTAACGGAACTCTTGATCAACCTGCTCTTTTTCTGGCTGCTCGTGTTGCTCGTGGTTGCGTTCCGGCGGTGGCGTTCGGCATCTGCATCACGCTCGGACCTCGAGGCGATTGTTTCGAGTATCAGCCCGGACGCACTCCTGGTTGTGCTGCCCAACCGCGACATCATGATGTGTAACGCATCGGTCGAGCGCATGTTCGGCTATCATCCCGAAGAAGTCGTGGGCAGCAAGAGCGAGTTACTTTACTTCGATCGTCGCGTCAGTCGCGACCGTCCGCGCGAAATTTACGACGCCTTGGAGAAGGATGGTTTCCACATCGGAGAAGCACAGGGCAAGCGACGGGATGGTGAAACGTTTCCGCTCGAGATTATCGCGGGTGAGATTGGTGGTCGGTCGGGTGCCGTACTGTTGTTGCGGGATATCACGGAACGGAAACAGTCGGTCGAGCGGCGTGAGCAGCTCCAGCGGCGTATCCAGTTGCAGCAGAAGATGGAGAGCCTGGGGCTACTCGCGGGCGGCGTGGCGCACGACTTCAAGAACCTGTTGGCTGTGATCCAGGGCAACGCCGAGATCATGCAGCGGCATATCCAAAAGGACGATGAGAACCAGGAGCAGCTGGGCGCAGTCCTTGCGGCCACTGAACGCGCCTCGGCGCTCTGTCGCCAGATGCTGGCCTACTCGGGCGATGCCGAGTTCTCTATTGAACCGTTGGACTTGTCGGAAATCGTCAGCCGGACGTGCCGCCTCATGGGGGTGTCGCTCGGAAGCAAGGTGTCGATGCATTGCCACTTGGACGAAAAGCTGCCCGTTGTGCGCGGGGATACAACGCAGATCCAGCAGATTGTCATGAACCTGCTGATCAACGCATCGGAGGCGATCGGCGACGAGGCCGGCCACGTAACGGTCACCACTGTCGTGCGCGATCTTCAGGAGGACTACCTCGAGCGCGGGGCTGTGGATGAGCACCTTCCCTCGGGGACCTATGTCTGTCTCGATGTGAAAGATACAGGCGCGGGCATCGACGAGAAGGTGCGTGCGCGCATCTTCGATCCGTTCTTCTCGACCAAAACGGATGGACGCGGGCTCGGGTTGGCGTCTGTAATCGGGATCGTGCGTGCCCACAATGGTACCATTATTGTCAGCAGTGAAGTGGGCAGCGGCACGACATTCTCGGTCGTTTTCCCCTGCGAGCGATCAACTGTGCCGTTGTCATAACCGCCGGATCGATCAATGACCGCCCGTGGAGCCGAAGCCGCCGTCGCCGCGCCGGGTCTCTGAAAGCGCTGCCGCCTCCACCACGTCGACGCGGAGCACCGGTTGGATGACCATCTGGGCGATGCGCATGCCTTTCTCGATCCGGTAGGGCGCGGACCCGTGGTTCACGAGGATGACGCCGATCTCACCACGGTATCCCTCGTCGATCGTTCCGGGGGTGTTTAGAACGGTAACACCGTGTTTCAGGGCCAGGCCGCTTCGCGGTCGTACCTGGGCTTCCGTACCCGGGGGCAGGGCCATGGCGATGCCCGTGCGGACCATGCCTGATTGGCCGGGCTCCAGCAGCAGGTCTTCGTTGGCATGCAGGTCCATGCCGGCATCACCGGGGTGTGCGTACACCGGTAGCGCCGCATCCGGCGTCAGTCGTTTCACTTCAAGTTGCATGGCGAGGGATTAAACCATATCGTGAGGTCATGGCCAAGCGTAAGGATACGGTTGAACGGATTTGCACCATCGCGGAACTCTCCTCCATGTTCGAGGAGAGCCACAGCCTGCGCGAGATCCGCGGAGAGTCCCCTCGCAAGCGGGGTGGGACGCAGGGGTTGTATTGCGGAAGGTCCGTGTCGCCCGGCGTGGCGCATGGCCCCGTCTCGATCTTGGACTCCCATGGTCGTGGCGGCGAACGACTCGAAGTTCCGGCTGGTACCGGTGGCGACACGGTGGCGTTTCACGATGCGTTGCGACGGTCTGAATCCCAGCTCGTGGTGCTGCAGCGGGAGACGGAGGAATTGCTGGGACACGAAGTGTCGATGATCTTCAGTGCGCAGCAACTCCTCCTGCGTGACGAGCAAATCGAGGGCGAGATGCTGCGGCGCATCGAGAGTGGCCACGATGCCGCTGTGGCCATTGTCGACGTGTTGAATGGCTGTATCGATCAGTTTGCCGCCAGCGACACGGAGATGCTCCGCGAGAAGGTGCATGATCTCAAGGATCTCGGCCACCGCATGCTGCAGAATCTGTCGGCAGATTCGGATGACGCCCAAGCCGACTACCGTGGGCATATCGTGATCAGTGCTGACCTGTTGCCGTCCGACGTGGTCAAGCTGGTGGCCCAGCACGCCGGTGGACTCGTGATGGTGGGTGGCGGCGTCAACTCGCATGCCTCGATCCTGGCGCGTGCATTGGGCATTCCGCTTGTGATCATCGAGAACGATGAGGTGCTGGAGATCGCTGAAGAGAGCGATGTGCTTTTGGATGGTGTCGAGGGGCGCCTTCTCGTGGTGCCGGATACTGACTATATCGAGTCATATAGAGCCCTGCTGGACGCCGATGGCTCCCGACCGGAGGAACCGGCCCGGCATGCCACCACGTCAACACGTGATGGCACACGGGTTACACTCCTGGCCAACATCAACCTCATGGGTGAGGTGGCGCTGGCGTGGCAGAATGGAGCCGAGGGGATCGGGCTTTACCGCAGCGAGTTTCCCTTCCTTATAAGAAACGACTTCCCGTCCGAGGAAGAGCAGTTCCTGATCTATCGCAGTATCCTGGATGCATCGGGCGACCGAGACGTCGTCTTTCGGACCCTGGATATCGGAGCGGATAAGTTCCTTCCCTATGTACCCGCCTGGAACGAGGCCAACCCGGCCCTTGGGTTGCGCTCGATCCGCTTTTCGCTCAAGAACCGGCCTGTCTTCGCGCAGCAGCTGCGCGCGATGCTGCGGGCCGGTGAGGGACGGCCCCTCAAGATCATGTTCCCGCTGGTATCCTCGCTGGAGGAATTGCGTGCAGCCAAGGTGTGTGTCGCGGAAAGTATTGGGGATCTGCAGGATGAAAGAACCGCCTGCAACTGCGCGCCGGATCTGGGCATCATGATTGAGAGTCCTGCCGCGGTGGAACTGGCCGACGCTCTGGCCCGGGAGTCCGACTTTTTCTCCATCGGAACGAACGACCTTGTGCAGTATCTGCTCGCCGTTGATCGGACCAATGAGCACGTGGCCGATCTCTATATTGATCACCATCCGGTGGTCCTTCGGGCGATCAAGAAAGTTCTGGATGCCGCCCAGGCGGCATCCATTTCCGTGTCGGTGTGTGGCGAAATGGCTGCGAACGAAAAGGTGCTTCCGGTCCTGGTAGGGATGGGCCTGCGTTCGATCAGTATCGAGCCGCGCAGCATCGGCCGCGTCCAGGCCGCCATCATGAGAATCGACCTCACGGAAGCCGAACCCAAGGCCGCCAAGATCCTGCAATCCAACGAAATCGCCGCCACCCATGCCCTCCTTTGAGCGTGTAGGGTAGAGTGTAGGGCCGCACCCCGCCACAGGCGGGCAAGCGTGTGCGGCATGGCATTCTGCGAATATTTGGAGTTCCGCTACGCGCCGCCCTGCGATACAGTGCGATGGCTTTTTTGAGGAACTTGGAGGCGGATGATACATGAGTGAGTTTGAGACAGGTCGCCTGCTGGGCGGCGATGCCGAGGTGTTGAGGCGTTCCGTGGCCGAGTTCCATGCGCTACCGGTCGACCTTGAGATGCAATGGGGCGCGACCTCAGGCATGCCTGCACAGACCACCACGCTCAAGAGTGCCTTTTCCGTTACCGGCCCCGGTACGTTTTTTGGGCGCGCTCATCGAACCTTGACCTTCGAACCGACCGACCGCGATGGCTGGTGGTTCGACCGCGTCGACCGGAAACACGAGCTACCCATTCACGTTTCGATCGAAAACGTGTGGAATACCATACGTAACATTGTGTTGCGCAGCGGGTCGCCGCACAACTACATGCGACTGGTCGAGCACATCATCGCGCTCAAGGTAGGGATGGGCCTCGACAATGTCATGATCCGCATGGACTCGGGTGATCCGCCGTTGTTTGACCGCGCCAGCATGGACCTGGTCGACAATGTGGATCGCGTCGGGCTTTCCTTGACTGACACGCCCGCCCGCTTCGTAGCGGTGAAAGAGCCCGTTACGATCGTGAGCAAGAGCGGGCGATTTCTAACGATCCTGCCGCCGGAGAATGGCCGGCGCGAGTTGGATGTCGACTGTGCCATTGCTTTCAACTCCGCGATCCGAAAGCAACGAATTCGGTTCACGGTCATCCCCGATACCTTCCGGCACGCGGCCGTTGCACGTACGAATGCCACGTTCCTCGTGATGCTCTACAGCAAGACGGTCGGCAAACTCTTTGCCGATACTCGCAACATGGGTTATACGCTGCAGAATGTACTCGTGGCCGGGCTGTGGAGCTACTTCAACAAGCCGCGCCTGGTGCACGAAGGCAAGGCGCTGGAAGCGATCTGGCATCGCGCCACGCTCGATCTGCTCGCCGCCGTGGCGCTGATCGATCGTGGTCGTCTTGTCGGTCGGATCATTTCCTACAAGGCCGGACACGGCCTCGACTGCGACATGGTCCGCGAGCTCTACAACCGCGACATGCTCTGCAAGGCCTGAGCGCCTTCACAGTGTTCGTAGCCGAGTCGCTGCTCTGGCATGAGGGGCCATAGGGCACAATCCGTAGATTCGGATGAATGGATAGCGCCAATCACCGCAAAAAGCGGAAGGAACTATTACAATTTACACCCATCTCTGTATGTTCCTCAATTAAAGCTCCTTAGGAAAGAAGCAGGAACACCTACACGATGACAGGCACCACAATCACGGCCTATCTGGCGTGCCGCGGTGCATTTTGAGCCCTCACTTTCCCCGCTTGAGTTTCCTGTTGGTTCTGGTAGCCTTTGCTTCTGATTTAACGCCCGCCCTTTTTCATGCCCTAAATAGAGCCTGTTCAAAAAGGGATAGCGAAAAATTTTGTGCGGGAAACCGCGGAAACAGGGGGGGATGGGAATGGAGGAGTGGAGGAATAGTGGAAGAAGGGAGAGAGAACTCCGCCTCTTTCCGGTCAGGTCTCCCAGCATTCCAACATTCCAATACTCCACGTTGTGCTGCCATTTTTGCATGAGACTGGCCGCGCAACCTTTTCGGATACCATCTAAATAGACTCAACGAGAGGGAAACTAATCATGGCACGTTGCTATAACTTCTGCGCAGGCCCCGCGACGCTTCCGCAGGCTGTTCTTGAAACCGCTCGCGACGAGCTGGTTGACTATCAGAATTCCGGTATGTCCATCATGGAGAGCAGTCATCGTGGCAAACAGTATGCCGCCGTCCATGAAGAGGCCGAGGCCAACATCCGTGAGCTGATGGGCGTCTCCGACGACTACGCGGTCCTGTTCTTGCAGGGCGGCGCCAGCACTCAGTTTGCCTATATCCCGATCAACCTGCTGGGCGAAGGTCAGACCGCTGACTACACGAATTCAGGCGCTTGGGCCGCCAAGGCGATTAAAGAAGCTAAGCTGATTGGTAACGTCAATATTGCCGCCGACTGTGGCGCTGAGATCCCGACGCGCGTGCCGTCGCAGGAAGAGCTGCAGCTCACCGACGGTGGCGCTTACTTGCATATCACCTCCAATGAGACCATCTCGGGTGCCCAGTGGAAAACCTACCCCACGGTTGACGCTCCGCTCGTGGCGGATATGTCGTCTGACATTCTTTCGCGTCCGGTCGATGTCAATCAGTTCGGATTGATCTATGCCGGTCTACAGAAAAACCTGGGCCCCTCGGGCGCAGCACTTGTGATTATTCGCAAGGAGTTGGCTGAGCGGGTTCCCGCCAGCACTCCCTCGATGTTCAAGTATGCCACCCATATCGCTCAGGGCTCGATGTTCAACACGCCGCCCTGTTTCTCGATCTATATTCTTAACCTCGTAACCCGTTGGATCAAAGCGCAGGGCGCTCAGACGATCTTC
Source organism: Kiritimatiellia bacterium (assembly GCA_029939545.1). GTDB lineage: Bacteria > Verrucomicrobiota > Kiritimatiellia > UBA8416 > JABMPJ01 > JABMPJ01. The sequence goes on from JAOZSS010000094.1 coordinate 6,489, forward strand.
GATCAGAACGTGAGCAAAGCGGCGACACTCTATGGCGCTATTGATGCCGACGACTTCTATAGCGGTACGGCCGTCACAGACTGTCGGTCCGATATGAACGTGACGTGGCGTCTTCCGAGCGAGGCGCTCGAAGCCGAGTTCATCAAGCAGGCGGAGGCACAGGGCTTCAAGGGCCTCAAAGGCCATCGCTCGGTAGGCGGCATTCGCGCCAGCATTTACAACGCCTTCCCCGCCGAAGGTGTTGACGCCCTTGTCGCCTTTATGAAAGACTTCGGACTGAAGAACGGCTAACTAGAGCCTGTCCGAGAAGGGGTAACGGCAACTCTTGTACGGGAAACCGCGGAAACAGGGGGTAATGGAATGGTGGAATGCTGGAATAGTGGAATAGTGGAAGAAGGGAGAGAGAACTCCGCCTCTTTCCGACAGATCTCCCAGCATTCCAACATTCCAATACTCCACGTTGTGCTGCCATTTTTGCATGAGACTGGCCGCGCAACCTTTTCGGATCGGGTCTAACTACACGTCTCTTCACTGAAATAGCGCCCATAGCTCAATTGGATAGAGCGCCAGCCTCCGGAGCTGGAGGTTGCAGGTTCGAACCCTGCTGGGCGCACCACCTCATCCTGTCTGAGGGTTGCACCAGAGGGGGTGTGAGTCCCCCCCCTGCGCTGACGGCACCCTTGTCCGTCACCCTTTTAGGATGAGGCCTGTGAAACACAGCCCGGACACCGTTCAGACAGATTCGCACTCGGGAACCTCGACCCTCGGATATGTCTCAGCCCAAGACGATGATGAGAGCTTCGATATCCCTCCACGGACTCTCTATTTCTCACGGTTTCGTTGGTTCAACAGGTAAGGCCGTAGCAGTCGCTCCGAGCGCATGACTGTCGCGTCCACGTAATTTGGGACTGCCGTCTCATGCTCAATGAGACTCACGCCTCACGGGCTCATAGTCTTCTAAGAGAGAAGAAAGAAGCTCAAGCTCACCTGTTCACAACTCACCGTTTGTGGGCAGGTTATTTGCATTGATGGGGGGTAGATCGTAGGGTTTGGGGTATGTGGTAAAAAGTGAGGTGCGGGCGCAAGAACACCCGCGCCTCCGGGAAAACCGGAAAGTGTTATCCCCATCTCCGTTCCCATTCCGTATGATGCCCTCCGCAGCGTGGCCATCCAAGGCAAAAACGTTGGCGCAGTATTCCTGTATTCTGCAAAGCCATCGGCACGCTGCTTTACACGTCCAGCAGGGTAGAGCGCGGTTCCGGCTGGTCCGCAAGCGGGTGCGTGGAGCATCGTTCAACGCCGATGCCGCGGTGTTGTTGCGAGATCTGCCATCGGCGCTGGCGAGTACTGCCGGTAGAAATCGCGCCATTCAAGCACTTCACGTGCGAAGTGATCGAGACGTGCTGTACAAGCTACAGCGATGCTCAGCTTCCCGGCATCACGCTGCGCAGGACTGTCGACTGGCTGGGGCCGGGGCATCCGCACTATTCCTCTCTGCACGGCTGGATCGGAGGGCTGGGTGACCGGGTCCTTGGGCTCCTGGACAAGGGCGAGGCACTCCCTGTCAGCGCAATAATCGCCGAGACGGCCACACACCACGACCGTGAGCTTCCCGGACTCTGGAGCGAGCCCTGCCTGGTAGCGTTGCGGAAGAGCAGAAGCGCGAAGCGCGCCGAACAACTGGAGGGTTGTGCCCGCCTTTTCGCAACCGCCGCGTATCTGTTCCCGGAAGCCCCTCATCCGCTCTATGCGTGGGAGAAAGAGCTCCAGGAGCACTTTCATGTGGCCGCATGGTCCTTTCCTGCCCGGGTAAGCTGCACGGCTTTTCAACAACATGGCCTCGGTGGGGTTGGTTTAGAGTCCTCGCTGTCGTCACAAGAGCCGGAAAAACAACGAAAGGAGAAGAGCCATGGCCCAAGATCCCCTCCGTGAAGCGTGTTGGCGCTTCGAACAGATCAGTTCCCTGCTTGAGCCTCAGTTATTGGCCTCGGAAAAACGCCGGATGATCGAGGAGATGGGACGGGTGTGTGTTGTGTGGCCCTCGGGCCGCGAGGCACCGATTCCGAAGAGCACGATCTATCGATGGCTGAACGCTTATGAGAAGGATGGCCGTGTCGAATCGCTGATGCGCACGAAAAGAGTGCGTGAGTCAAAGGCCATCAAGCCTGAATGGGTGCAGCACGCGCTGGCGCTGCTGGAGGAGGAAGCCGGGCGTTCGTTGTTTATCCTGGGCCTCCGGATCAAGCATCGATTCGACCTGGATCAGGCCCCCTCGCGTGCATCGCTTCATCGGGCGCTCTGCACAGAGCCTCGCTACATCAAGCTGAGACGCCGGGCGGGGGGAGAAAAGAAACTGCGCCGCCGCTTTGTCGCGCGGAAACCGCACGACATCTGGCATGCGGACGCCAAGGGCGGATTCATGGTGCGCTTCACCGATGGAACGAAGCGC
>JAOZSS010000095.1 GCA_029939545.1 Kiritimatiellia bacterium
CAATTGATCAACCCGTGCTGCTCAACCAAGAAATTTCAAATATATTTGGCTAGGTTTTGGGTGGGAGGTGTTAGTCGGCAGCGCGACAGATCACGGCAGAGCCGAGGACCAGCAGTGCGGCGATCATGAGGACAGCCAGGAGACCGCAGGCACCATCCACTCCCAGCACGGGCAGGAGCACGACACCGATGAGCAGGGCGCCGAGGGCGGCGCCAAGGTGGTCGGAGGCGTCGGTGACGGTGCTGGCGTTGCCGAGTGAGCCGCCGGCGTCTGTGAAGATGAGATTGGCGGAAGGAAAGGCGGCGCCGGTCAGGAACCCCAGCCCGGCCACCATAAGATAAAAGCTGGCTTCAAGACCCATGCCGAAAACCGGATGTCCCATACAGCGGTAGGTCAGCAACATCATGCGGGGTACGGCGAGAGCACCCAGCAGCAGGGCTCCGAGAATGGCAAACAGCCCCCCCCACCCCCACGCCGCGCCACGTCGACAGAGTGCGTGTCCGGTCGGCGCACCCACCACCAGTCCCAGCATGAACGCGGCCACGATCACACCCATGCACGCGTAGATGTATCCGTAGAGGCCCTGGAACACCATCACCAGCAATACTTCCATCGACATGCTGAAGAAGCCGATGGAGGCCAGAACCACACCGCTCAAACCGCGGACCCAGACGCCACGCGCCCTTTCACTCCCCCGGAGCCGCAGCAGCCAGCCGACAAGAAGGGCCACGCCTGCTGCGGCGAGCAGACCCACGCCTGCACGACTGGGCCTCAGTTGTTCCACAGCCCCCAACACGCGCTCCAATCCTGACCCGCTGAGCTGACTCCACAGTCTCAGGTTCGCAAAGCAGGCGGCCGGTCGCGCCACACGGTTCTCCTCCACATCGGCCTCCCTGAAGCGTTGCTCTGTGAGCTCGGTCTTGGCCGGATCAATCTCATCGGCGCCGAGAAACCATTCGGAATGGAAGTACGTCGTCGCAAGCTCCGCCGCCCGACTGCGCCGATAGAGAATCTCGCGATCAAACGTAATGCGCTGAGAGCCATCGGGCAGAACGGATTCTCTACCTGCGAAGAGACGGGAGTGACTCGCCGCCGTGGCTTTGACCACCGGGAAAACATGATTCAGCGCCTGGTAGACCACTCCGCCGGCCTCCTGCGCCTCCGATTGGAGCCGAACCGATGCCGTGACACCGGTGATGACGATGCCGCCCCGCGAAAGAATCCGTTTCAGGCTTTCATAGAACTCGATGGTGTAGAAGCGGTTGGCGCCGGATGTCGAGGGTTCGTGCGCGTTGACCAGAATCACGTCGAATGGTCCAGCGGCCTGTTGCACGTAGCGTACTCCGTCGGCAACCACATGCGTGACGCGCGGATCCAGCAGGGCGCGATCGACAGCTTCCGCCGCCACGCCGCGTACCAGCTCCACGATGCCGGGGTCCAGCTCAACGAAAACCACTTCCTCTACGGGGTATTTCAGAAGCTGCGGAATATCCCCCACGGGATTGCCGCCCAAGACGAGTATCCTTCGCGCCTCCGGGTACATTCCCATCAGGGGATGGATAGCGTGTTCATCGCTGATCTCGTCCGGAAAAACAAACAGGGGCTTTCCGTCCCCGTAGAGCGCGTACTGTCCCTGCCGTTCGGTCAGCGCCAGGTTCTGATAGACCGTATCGCGTGAGTCCACCAGCCGGACAGCGGCCGACCCGGAGTCGCCGCCCAGAATTCCGAACCCTTCCCAGCGTCGCTGGATGAACGGGGTCTCCCAGCCCGCCAGCCAGTCGGTCGCCATCAGACCTACCGCCAGGAGAAGCGCCACCGACCTCAGCACCCGACGAAACAGGCGGCCGGGCGCCAGGCAGCTTCCGGCGAAGATGCCCACCACGCCCGCTATCGCCACCACCTGTAGCGGCGAGAGTCGGGGCAAGAGCACGAACGTCAGAACCGCACCGCCCACCATGCTGCCGAGGGCTTCCGCAGTATAGACCCGGCTCACGGCGCCGACCACATCCTCGTCCACCCGACGACGGTCCTTTACGCCCCATTCGCACGCAAGCGGAAAGAACATCCCGATGCCCGCACAGCTGGGTAGACAGACAAGAAATACGACCCCGAGCATGGGTACGAAGGGAACGTATTCGCCCACCCCAACCCCCAGCACCAGGCGCACCCCGCGCAGGCACCAGACTTGGACAGGAAGCACGCAGGCCACCGCGATCGGCAAGAGATAGAGCAGATGGCGCGTCCACACACGAAAACGGCTATCGCGACGCAGCAACCGCGTGCCGAAGGCGCCCGTCCCCACGCAGAACAACCAGCAGGCCATGATAGCACCGAAGCTGAGCTCGTTGCCGTGGAACACAACCAGCATTTCGCGCAGCAACGTCACCTGCGCCAGCACCGCGAAGATGCCGAGGGCAAACATGGCTGGCAGGATGCGTTTCATGCGTTGCGGAGTCTACTTCTCCAACACTACACTCGAGAACACTTGAAAACTTACGCCTTCACGCCATGCATCGGCGGACAGACCCGCTTTCTGGCTGAGCGAGGAGAGGGTCTGTTCGACGGTCCACTTCTGCTCCACAGCCACCTCGGGCAGGTAGACCGCGCGGTTCATGCCCTTGCGCATAATAATCCCGTGTTCGCCGATCTTGAACGCGTCGATCGAAGCGATGTCGACGATGGGACTGAGAATTGAGATATGCACCTCGAGCTTCTTCAGTTCCTCCGGTTTGACCGGGGGGATGCGGTAGTGGTTGATGGCGGCGTTCAGGGGGTTAGGGTGCACCGATTCGTAGCGCGGCGCCGCGGGCGCCAGCGACCCGATACAGCCACGCAGGCGTCCGCCAATCTTCAGCGTCACGAACGTCGCCATGGGGACCTTGAGCTTATCGGTCAAGACATAGGCACCTTTGTCGAAGGTGCCCTTGCGCCCTGCCACACACCAGTCCAGCGTATCCATGGCGATGGCAAACAGCGTCTCTTTTTCCTGGTCGGTCAAATTGGGCGACCATTCCCCGCTCCGTATCTCTTTCACCTTCGCCTCCTTCTTAAGTTCTGCCTGCACCATCCGCACCAGGTCACCCTTCTCCGTCGGCGACTCGAGGACGGGAGCGGAGAGTGCGGCGACGGTGGCGATCAGAAGTATCGCCGCCGAGATCCTTGGTAGACTTCCTCGTTCTCTCATAGCTTCGTACTCTCGCTGAACGCCCAGCAGCCAACACTCAACATCCAACTCCCAAGTGGTTGGCCTCACTTGTACGTTGTACGTTGGGTGTTGGGTGTTGGGTGTTCAGCTGATCTCCTCCTAATACACTCTCCCTCTGCCACGTATTTACACAAAAGAGAGGACCCTGACCATGAAACATTCTGCCCTGACCCTAACCCTTCTCCTGTGCCTGCTGGCCCCGCTGTGCGATGCGTCTGCTGCCGAGGTCGGTATTGTCTCGAAATATGCCCCTACCGGGCAGCTCGACCCCTCGCTGCGCAACGAGGTGACGGCGGCGATTGACCGGAGCTTGAGCTGGCTGGCAACCAAGCAGCGCGAGGATGGCGCGTGGTCGAACAACATGTTCCCAGCCCTGACCGCCCTCGTGGTGCAGTCCTATGTCGCGAGCGAGCATCCTGATCGGGCGAAGGTGCTTCCCCGTGCGTTGAAATTCATTACGTCCTGCGTCCAACCGGACGGCGGCATCTACGTTAACGTGCCCGGCCGCAAGGGTGGCGGACTCAGCAACTACAACACCGCGATCTGCATGACCGCGCTGTATGCCACGGGTGATGACACCTATCTGCCGATCGTTCAGGATGCCCGCGCGTTCGTGGCGGGCGGGCAGCATTTCGGGGGTGACGACTATCACGGTGGATTCGGCTACGACAAATCGACCGGCCGCTCCTACACCGATCTGCTCAACACCTTCTACGCGACCCAGGCCATGCGCATGACCCAGGCGGTCGAAGACAAACGCCCGGCCGGCGAGAAGCGGGTCGACATCGACTGGAAAGAGACGGCCAAGTACATCAGCAAGCTGCAAAACCCTCCCGGCACGGGCGACGAGGCGGGCGGCTTCTTCTATAACCCGAGCGATCCCAAGGCCGGCACCACGACCAACGCCGCGGGCAAGGTGACGTTCCGCTCTTACGGAAGCATTACGTACGCCGGGCTTCTCGCCCTGATCTACGCCGACGTGTCGCGCGACGATCCACGCGTCCGGTCGGCATTCGACTGGTCGGCCAAGCACTGGACGCTCGATGAGAACCCCGGCATGGGGGAACAGGGCCTCTACTTCTTTTTCAACGTCCTGACCCGCAGCCTTGATGCCTACGGCCAGGATCTCGTGCCCAGCGAGGGCGGCCAGATGATCGACTGGCGCATCCAGCTCGCCCGTCGACTCGTCGCGATACAGAAGGTGGACCCCGACACCGGCGGCGGCTACTGGATCAACGACACCGGCCGCTTCTGGGAAAGCGACCCCGTCCTGGCCACCGCCTACACCCTCCTCGCCCTGCAGCTTACGCTGTAAACACTAATCAAGAATGGAGCCCTCGTCTCCCGCAAGAGCAAGCCAATCAGTTCATTCTTGCGGGGGGTGCATCGGGGGAGTAATCTCTTGATATGGAAGTCGCAGTACCAGAGGAGTTGCTACGCGGGGTGCAGTTGTCACCCTCGGAGGCATTGATCGATTTTGCGGTTGGGATCTACTCCGAAGGCAAGGTGACGCTAGGGCGAGCGGCACGCATTGCGAAGATGTCGGTCTCTGATTTCCAGCGCCTGCTGGGGGAGCGACGCATTCCCATGCACTATGATGTTCACGACTTGGAGCAGGACCTGATGGTGGTTAGAGAACAGGCTGATGATCATAGTCAGTGACACCTCTCCTGTGACCTCGTTGCTGAGCATAGGGCGGATTGATCTACTGAAGGCTCTCTTCGGCAAGGTAGTTATTCCTACGGAGGTGCGCGCTGAGCTCCTGCGGTTTCACTCCTGCTTGCCTGACTTTCTGGAGTGTCGTCCGGTCAAAGAGAGGGCAAAGGTGGATGCTTTGTGCCTTGAGATCGACCGAGGCGAGGCTGAAGCCATCGTCCTCGCCAGGGAACTTGCCGCTGATTTCGTGCTGATGGATGAATCCATCGGCCGTCGCGTTGCGCTTCGTGAATCCGTTCCGGTCATCGGAGTGGTTGGCATCTTGCTCATGTCCAAACAACAAGGCATGATCCGGTCTCTGGCGGATGTTCTGGATGCGCTTCGCAATGAAGCAGGCTTCTACTTGGCGGATGCGGTCAGAGTCGCCGCCCTGGGGGCCGCCGGGGAGTAGTGATGGTGCACCCCAAGCGCCCTGCACCAATGATATTGCATCGTGATGGACTGATTCACTGCCCCTGCTTCCGATACTGCCCCGGGGTGAGGCCGATGGTCTTGCGGAAGCAGCGGGTGAGGTAGTTGCTGTCTGAAAAGCCACAGTCGAAGGCGATGTCGGTGATGGTGCGGTTGGTGTGTTTGAGACGTTCGGCGGCCTTCTGCACGCGCACGAGCATGAGGTGATCGATCGGGGAGCGGCCGATACACGCATGGAACACGCGCGAGAAGTGCCGCTTGGAGAGGTGCGATTTCCGCGCCAGCTCGTCTAGTGTGATCTTCTGCGCATAGCTTGCTTCGATGTGTGCGATGGCGTCACCGATGCGCAACAAGTCAACCGACTCCGCCGTCGGTCCGGCCGAGTAGGCACGCGAGAGAAATACCGCGAGCTGCATGAAGAGTCCCTTGGCCATGACGCGATAGCCGGGGTTGCGCTGCTCCGTCTCGCGGGTGAGCTCATGGATCATCTCGTTGACCTGCTGGAGCTGCTGGTCGGATAACTGTAGCCGGCTGTCGAAGTTGTGTTGCGCCCTGAACGCCGGCTCAAGCGAGAAGAGGGCATGAAAGCCGGGCAAGGCACGAATGTCCCACTCGTTCATGTTCAGCGCCCCCGGATCAAACAGAATATTGGCGAGCGCCAGGCGGTGCATGTCACGGTACTCATGCTCATGATGCTGCGTGATCACAAAGACATCACCGCTCCTAACAGGGAAGGCCTGCGCCCCAATCACATGCATCGCGGCACCTCTCGTAATAATGACAAGTTCATCGAAGGCATGGCTGTGCAGAGGAAACACCGGCTGAGGATCCCGGATGTGGACCTGCATCGGCAGCGTCGCATCCGCGAAGTAGTCCTTCTTCGTCAGTAGGTGCGCAGAATCGAGCGGATGACTGGCCATGGCTAGATCGTGCTATAACTCGGCGGAATCGTCAAGGCGGACGCGATCCCAAGCTGCTATGGTTCCGCCATTACTTTTTCAGGAAAGGAACACGCGATGAGCATTGAACAGGCATACACACTGGCAAGAGACCGCTATGCGGCGTTTGGGATTGATGCGGATGCGGCGATCGAGAAAGCGTTGGCCTTGCCGATCTCACTGCACTGCTGGCAGTCGGATGACGTAGCCGGGTTCGAGACGAAGGCCGAGGGACTCGACGGCGGCGGCATCATGGCGACCGGCAACTACCCGGGTCGTGCCCGCAACGGCGAAGAGGCCCGTTCTGATATCGCCAAGGCGATGTCACTGATCCCCGGCGCGCAGCGCGTCAACGTGCATGCCAGCTATTCCGAGACCGATCACTTTGTCGATCGCGATGCGATGGATGCTTCCTGTTTCCTGAAGTGGATGGATTGGGCCAAGGAGATGGGGGTCTGCCTCGACTTCAATCCCACCTTCTTCGCGCACCCCAAGGCGGAGGACGGCTACACCCTCTCCCATGCTGACGATGACATCCGGGCCTTCTGGGTCAAGCACGGCAAGGCCTGTCGCCAGATCGCACAGGCCATGGCGGAAGCCCAGGGCTCCCCGTGCTATGTCAACTGGTGGACGCCGGATGGGTCCAAGGACATCCCGGCCGACCGGTTCAGTCCGCGCGCCCGCATGGCACAATCCTACGATGCCATCATGGCCGATGATTCGATCGACACCACCAAGTGCGTCGACTTCATCGAGAGCAAGCTCTTCGGTATCGGCTCAGAAGAGTACGTCGTCAGCTCCGGCGAGTTCTGCGCCAACTATGCGATCAGCCGCTCCATGGGCCTCTGCATAGACATGGGCCACTTCCACCCCACCGAGACAATCCACGGTAAGATCTCGAGCCACCTACAGTTCATGGAGAAGATTCTGCTGCACGTCAGCCGTCCGATCCGCTGGGACTCGGACCACGTCGTGATCTTCAACGACGACCTCAAAAACATCTTCCTTGAAATCCAGCGCGGCAACGTGTGGGACCGGGTGGTCCTCGCGCTCGACTTCTTCGATGCCTCGATCAACCGCATCGGCGCCTACATCATCGGCACACGCGCGGCACGCAAGGGCATCCTCTACGCCCTGCTCGACCCGACCCAGCAGCTCCAGGACTACGAAGCCGAAGGCAAGAACGCCCAGCGCCTGGCGCTGATGGAGGAATTCAAGTCGATGCCGTTCGCCGCCGTCTGGGACCAGCTCTGTGCCAAGGCCGACGTGCCGGTCGGTGCCGACTGGCTGCCCGCGATGGAGACCTACGAGACCGATGTGCTTGCCAAACGCGGCTGATGTGCCGCACTGACCTATAGAAAGCGAGACCTATGACTGAACTGGAAACCATTGTTGCCCTGTCCCATGAGTTTGGAACTGACGACTTTGTGAAGGGCGGTGGCGGCAATACGTCATTGAAGGACGCGAACACGCTGTGGGTCAAACCCTCCGGCACAACGCTGGCCGGGTTGACCACCGAGACGTTCGTGGCCATGAACCGCCTCAGGATCAACGAGCTGTACGGTGTCGAGACGCCGACCAAACCGGCGGCACGCGAGGAGCTGGTCAAGAACCTGATGGCCGAAGCGGTCGCGAACGACGCCGGACGTCCCTCGGTGGAAGCACCGCTGCACAACGTGTTTGATGCGACCTATGTCGTGCATACGCATCCCGCGCTCGTCAACGGACTGACCTGCGCCAACGGCGGCGAAGCGGCCTGCCGACAACTGTTCCCTGACGCCCTCTGGGTCGAGTACGTCGACCCCGGCTATACGCTCTGCATGCAGGTGCGCGAGCGCATTCAACAGTATAGACATGCAAAGGGCCGTGAACCGGAACTTCTCGTCCTACAGAACCACGGCATCTTCATTGGTGCCGACACAGCTAACGGAATTCGCGCAATCCACACGGGTGTAATGGACGCATTGAAGGCCGCCTACGAGGCCGCAGGTGTCAGCATGGACCTGGTGGTGGCGGAGTCAGACGCCGCACCGGATACCGAGGCGGCGATCCGGCAACTCTTCGGCGACGATGCGGCGTTCATCGCATCAAGCGGCATGTTCGACTGCGCGCCCGGCCCCCTCTCGCCCGACCACCTGGTCTACTCCAAGGCCTTCCCCTTCACCGGCGACCTGACACCCGAAGCGGTCGAGGCCTACAAGACCGAACGCGGGTATGCGCCCAAGGTGGTAGTGGCAGGGGACCGTGTCTACGGCATCGGAAACTCGCAGCAGAACGCCGACCTCGCCCTCGAACTGGCCCAGGACGGCGCCCTCGTCATGCAGCTCACCGAAGCCTTCGGCGGCATCCACACCATGACCGACGCCCAGCGCGAGTTCATTGAAAACTGGGAAGTCGAATCCTACCGCTCCAAGCAGGTGTAGGAAATGCGGAGTGCGGAATGATCCAAATGCGGAATGCGGAATGCGGAAAGAGCTGTTCGCACCGGGTGTAACCGGTCTTCCGCTCTCACTCATGCGACTAAGCGCCCCCCATTTTCA